>JAYSSX010000310.1:0-10211 GCA_043720315.1 Pseudobdellovibrionaceae bacterium
TATTTGATATTACAAAAGAACTTTTGGATGGACCTATTCACTTACTAAAAAAAGAAAACAACTGGTTAGAAATCAAACAAGGAAAATACCATTCTAAAATCGTTGGTATCAGTGCTGACGAATATCCAGTTTTCCCAGCGTACAAAGGGCAGAATTTTATTAAAATGGATGCGATGGAATTGCGCGACATGATCGACAAAACCATTTACAGCATTTGCACTGATGAAACTCGTTACCACCTGAATGGAGTTTACTTCGAACAAAAAAGCGAAGGTAATTACATCATGGTAGCAACCGATGGTCATCGAATGAGTTTGATTCACAAAGAAATTGCTACGACCAATAAACTTTCTGCATCAGGAGCTAATTCAGGAGTAATCATTCCTAAAAAAGGTTTATTTGAAATTAAAAAAATGATCGATGCTATCGACGGAACTATTGAAGTGGCCATTGAAGGTTCACAAATTATCGTAAAAAATAATGAAACTATTTTGATGACTCGCTTGATAGAGGGAAAATTCCCGAATTATCAACAATTTATTCCACAAAAATTAACTCAAAAAATTTCAATTAATCGCGAGATGTTTTTGTCTTCATTGAAACGGGTTTCTTTACTGGCTAATTACAAATCAAAAGCAGTTACATTGTCTTTATCAAAAGGAAAAATGGAAATCACATCTAACAATCCGGAATTAGGTGATGCCAAAGAAGAATTGGAAGTTACTTACGACGGTAAAGATTTAAAAATTGGTTTTAATGCCAAGTACATCACCGATGTATTAACCGCAATCAAAGATGAAGAAATTGATTTTGAAATTAACGATCAATTGTCTCCTGGATTGATGCGTCCTCATAACGACAAGAATTACACTTGCGTCGTTATGCCGATGCGAATTTGATTCAATTAAAAAAGTTTATCGATGCGGTTTAATAAACTTTACGTAAAAAACTTTAGAAATTTTAATGAAGAAGTTTTTCAATTCTCTGAAGGCTTAAATATTTTCATTGGACAAAATGGGCAAGGTAAAACAAATGCTTTAGAAGCCCTTTACCTGATCTGCAAAGGAAAATCTTTTCGATACAGTGAAAACATAAACTTGATTCAGGAAAATACTAATGAGGCCTATATTAAAGCGGCAGTGACCTACAAGGATTTGGATTTTATAA
Source organism: Pseudobdellovibrionaceae bacterium (assembly GCA_043720315.1). GTDB lineage: Bacteria > Bdellovibrionota > Bdellovibrionia > Bdellovibrionales > Bdellovibrionaceae > JAYSSX01. Next base: position 1,168 of record JAYSSX010000310.1, read on the forward strand.
TTCAGTCGCGGATACTAAGATCTAAAAAAGAGTTTTTGTTAAATCAAAAAAAAATTTCACATAATGAAATCGCTAAAAAATTCTCTTGTGTTTTATTTAGCCCTGAAAGTTTATCGGCAATTAAAGAAGGCGATGATTTGCGCCGAGGATTACTGGATGACCTGTGTGTTTTATTGAATCCTCGATTTGAAGAAGTGATCGCTGATTTCCGCAAATGCTTAAAATCTAGGAATAAAGTTTTAAAGAGCCTCCAAGAAGAAAAGACCTTTGAGGGTATGAATGTACTGGAAAGCCTAAATTCTTTGTTTGTAGGGCTTGCTACGCACATCACAACCGAAAGAATTCAGGCGCTGAGTAAGATCAGCGGTGAATTTAATAATGCTATGCAATACATTTCTGATAACAAAAATGTGGAAATTTCCGTGGATTATCAAATTTCCGGACAAAAAACAGATGAAAAATCAATCGGAAATGTTGCAGAAATAATCAAACAAAGAATGTTCGAATTAAAAGATGCTGAGATCGCATATGGAAGCTCTCTTGTAGGACCACAGAAGCATGACGTCACATTCTTATATAACCAAAATGATTCAAGATTTTATTGTTCGCAAGGGCAGCAGCGAGCGATGATATTATCTTTCAAAATGGCTCAAATAGTGTATCATATGAAGGCTTTTGGCGTTTACCCTATTCTGATGTTAGACGACGTCTTATCAGAGCTGGATTTGAATAAGCGCGAGAAGCTAATTCTTTTTTTAAAAGATATAAATACCCAAATCTTTCTGACAACGACGGATCTGAGTGTTTCAAAAAATATCTTACTAGAAAAAGAATTTGAAAATATTTTTCTCAATCGATTCGTCGACGGAAAAATGAGTTCAACTGAAAAAATTCAAACTGAATTAGAGCGTTACTTTTAAGAAAGGCCCTCATGAGCAATGATTTGTCTGCGTCTCCTGAAAAAGTTTACGGAGCAGAATCGATTCAAGTTTTAGAAGGATTAGAAGCCGTTAGAAAAAGACCGGGAATGTACATTGGTGACACCGGCGTGCGAGGATATCACCATCTTGTGTATGAAATTGTGGATAATGCGGTCGATGAAGCACTGGCTGGATTTTGTAAAAATATTAACATCACTATCAACACCGATGAATCAATCACAGTTGAAGATGATGGTCGTGGAATTCCTGTAGATACTCATAAAAGTGGAAAATCAGCTTTAGAAATTGTTATGACAGTTCTACATGCCGGTGGAAAATTTGATGGAAGCTCTTACAAGGTTTCCGGCGGATTACATGGTGTTGGCGCCTCGGTTGTAAATGCTTTGTCTACACGTTGTATTGTTGACGTTTACCGAGAAGGCATTGAATGGAGTCAGACTTTTGAAAGAGGTATTCCAAAAGGACCAGTTGCTAAAGTAGGTACAACAACAAAACAAGGAACCAAAAATACTTTTAAACCAGATCGTGAAATTTTTAAAGACGAGTCGATCACTTTTGATTTTACAACACTAGCCAATCGATTTCGCGAATTGGCATTTTTAAATGCTGGTTTGTATATTGCCCTAAAAGACGAACGCACTGGTAAGAAACAAGAATTTCAATTTGCTAATGGTTTGGCTGAATTTGTTGCTTACATGAATCAATCTAAAAAAGCGGTTCACTCTGATGTTGTTTTCTTCAAAGGTGAAAAAGACACCGTTGAAGTAGAAATTGCTATGCAGTGGAACGACTCTTACTCAGAATCTATTTTTTCTTATTGTAATAATATTAATACTCACGAAGGCGGAACTCACTTAATCGGTTTTCGTGGAGCACTAACCAGAACAACTAATTCGTATGCGATCAATAAAAATCTTTTAAAAGATTTAAAAGAATCTTTAGAGGGTGAAGATATTCGCGAAGGACTAGCCGCCGTTGTTTCGGTAAAAGTTCGTGAACCCCAATTCGAGGGACAAACAAAAACAAAATTAGGCAATACCGAAGTCAAAGGTATCGTGGAATCAATGGTAAACGACAAGTTAGCTGACTGGTTTGACCGAAATCCATCAGTAGCAAAAACAATTATTGGAAAATGCGTCGAAGCCGCTCGTGCCCGAGAAGCTGCACGTAAGGCCCGCGATTTGACCCGTCGAAAAACAGCCCTAGATGGCGGTTCTTTGCCAGGTAAAATGGCTGATTGCCAAGAAAGAGATCCAGCAAAATGTGAATTGTACCTGGTTGAGGGAGACTCGGCCGGTGGTTCTGCAAAACAGGCGCGTGATCGCCGTACCCAAGCGGTCCTTCCGTTAAAAGGAAAAATCTTAAACGTTGAAAAGGCGCGTTTTGATAAAATGTTATCTAATGACGAGATCAAGATGATGATTTCGGCATTAGGAACAGGAATCGGGAAAGAAAATGTCAGTGCCGATAAAGTTCGTTATCATAAAATCATTATCATGACCGATGCTGACGTGGATGGATCGCATATCCGAACGTTGCTATTAACTTTTTTCTATCGACAGATGCCAACCGTTCTTGAGAATGGATATATTTATATCGCTCAACCACCTTTGTATCGTGCGAAAAAAGGAAACTCAGAAACTTATCTAAAAGACGAAGCGGCCTTAACTGAGTTTTTATTAAGTTCTGGATTAAAAGATTTAAAAATTCTTTCTGCTAGAAAAGAAGTGGCTGAAGGTGATTTGAAAAAAATGATCATCAGCATTCAAAAATTCAATCAATTGTTGAAGGCTTCTAGCACTAAATATGATCGCGACGTCGTTTATTATTTTTTAAGTAAAGTAAAAGATCTGGAAAAAACTTTATCAGACGAAACTGCTCTTAAAGAAGCAATTTCAGGTTTTCAAGATTGGGTTCTAGCAAATCCGAACTTGGGTATTACTGAAAACAAAGTAAAAACCGAAGAAGTTGAGGGAGTTCTCAACGCTGTTATCCACACAACTCGATACGCCGATCGCAAAGAAACCTTTATCAGCAAAAACACTCTAAAAGCTTCTGAGTGGATTGAGTTATCGAATCTGTGGAATCAAGTTCAAGCGATATCATTGCTGCCATTGAAAATTAAGATGGGTAATGAAGAATTATCTTTCGAGGATTATAACTCGTTCTTTGAAATGGTAATGGCTAATACAAAAAAAGGCTATTACATCCAGCGATACAAGGGATTGGGAGAGATGAATCCAGAGCAGCTATGGGAAACCACGCTGAATCCGGAAAATCGCCACTTGTTAAGAGTAAATATCGACGACGCCTTAGCGGCGGACGAAACATTTAGTATCTTAATGGGCGAACAAGTAGAACCAAGAAGAAAATTTATTCACGAAAATGCCTTAATGGCTCGTACTCTAGATGTGTAGGTAGATGATGGATTCAAATCAAGATAAAGGCATAACGGTCGTAGATATCACAAAAGAAATGCGTGACGCCTATTTACAATACTCGATGAGTGTTATTGTGGGTCGTGCTTTACCCGATGTCCGCGATGGATTAAAACCCGTTCATCGCCGAGTTTTGTTCGCTCAGCATGAGATGAGCAATAATCACGATAAACCGTATAAAAAATCAGCTCGTGTGGTCGGAGATGTGATGGGTAAATACCATCCCCACGGAGACATGGCCATTTACGATACTATGGTTCGTATGGCGCAGGATTTTTCATTACGTTATCCATTGATCGATGGACAAGGAAACTTCGGCTCTATCGACGGAGACAGTCCCGCGGCCTCTCGTTACACCGAAGTTAGAATGACCAAGCTAGCGGAGGAGTTACTTGAAGATATCGACAAAGAAACGGTACCTTTTGCTCCCAATTACGATGACTCATTACAAATCCCAACTGTATTACCTGCAAAATTCCCTAATTTATTAGTTAACGGAAGTTCTGGTATTGCCGTTGGTATGGCTACTAATATTCCTCCGCATAACATGGGTGAAGTTTTAGATGGCTGTATTCATTTAATTAAAAATCCAAATTGTTCTATCGATGAAATTATCGAAAGAATTCCTGGACCGGATTTTCCTACTTCAGGAGTTATTTCTGGTCGCACAGGAATTTTACAAGCTTATAAAAAAGGAAAAGGAATTATTTCTTTAAAGGCCGTATCTGAAATTGTTCAGGTAAAGGATCACGAAGAAATTATTATCACTGAACTTCCTTACCAAGTTAATAAAGCTAAATTAATCGAAAGTATGGCTGACCTAGTTCGTGATAAACAAATTGAAGGTATATCTGATATTCGGGATGAGTCTTCACGTGAAGGTATGCGTATCGTTGTTATTTGTAAGAAAAATGAAAATGCCAATGTATTATTAAATCGTCTTTATAAATTTACGCAGATGCAAGTTAGCTTTGGTATTATCATGCTGGCTTTGGATGCGAAAAATCAGCCCGTCACCTTTGACCTTAAAGGAATGTTGCAGGCTTTCGTTGAGCATCGAAGAGATGTTGTGACTAAGCGATGTATTTTTGATTTAAAGAAAGCATTAGAAAAAGCACATATTTTAGAAGGCTTGAAAAAGGCCCTTGATCAAATCGATGCAGTTATTAAAACAATTCGCGCCAGTAAAGAAGCTTCGATAGCCAAAGAAGCCTTGATTTCGACTTTTGCTTTTTCGGAACGACAGGCCACGGCCATTCTAGAAATGCGTTTACAAAGATTAACTGGTTTAGAGCGTGAAAAAATTGAAAATGAATTAGCCGAATTGGTTAAGTTTATTGAGCACTTACGGTTTGTCTTAAACGATGTTCAAGAAATTTATAAAATTATTCTTTCCGAACTAGAAGAGATTCGTAAAAAATATTCGGATAAACGTCGAACTAAAATCGAAGGTGATACCGACGAAATTGAAGACGAAGATTTAATTACTGAAGAGCAGGTTGTGGTTACCGTTACTAACACGGGCTACATTAAACGAATTCCAGCCGACCAATACCGCGTGCAAAAACGCGGCGGCAAAGGATTAAAAGGCATGGAGACTCGCGAAGAGGACTATGTCACAAACATCTTTACGGCCAGCACCAAGACTACTCTGATGATTTTTACTGATAAAGGAAAAGTTTATTGGGTTAAGGTCCATCGTTTGCCATTAGGAAACCGAACTTCAAAAGGTAAAGCGATTGCCAATGTAGTTAATTTAACCAACGGTGAAAAGGTAATGGCGATTCTTCCTGTGGAAGAGTTTGTGGAAAATAAGTATATCGTGATGTTAACGCAAAAAGGGATTATCAAAAAAACTTCTTTAGATGCGTTCTCGAATCAAAGAGCCAATGGAATTATCGCCTTAACAACTGATTTAGATGACAACGTTATTGATGCGAAAATTAGCGATGGTCAATGCGATATTTTCATCGCGACCAAAGAAGGCATGTCGATTCGATTTAATGAAGATGATGTTCGCGGAATGGGCCGAGCGGCTCGTGGCGTGAAAGGCATTACTTTAGGAAAAGACGACGTAGTCGTTGGAATGGGAATCATTGAAAAGGAATGTACTGATACATTGTTGATGGTTACTCAAGGTGGATACGGAAAACGTTCCGAAGTTTCAGAATACCGCGTTCAAAGCCGCGGAGGCGTTGGTATCATTACACAAAAAACGACAGACAAAGTTGGTAATGTTATTGGAACTCGTAAAGTAAAAAATACTGAAGAAGTAATTTTAAGCACAGACAAGGGCCAAGTTATTAGAATGAAAGTTTCTGATATCTCGGTACTAGGTAGGAACACTCAAGGCGTACGTTTAATTAATTTGTCTGATAAGGATGAATTGGTTACCAGCGTAGCTACCGTCGAGGACGACGCTGCTGCAACTGATGACTTACACTAAGAAAGCCTTTTTTTACTTCGTTACTGCTTTGATGATTTCTTGTTCGCCACAAATTCAAAGGGACTTGAAAAAAGGCAGGTCCTTAGCTGAACAAGGTCTCTTTTCAGATTCAATGTCTTATTTTGAAAAAGTTTTGATTCGGTCTGAAGGCGGACCTGAGGGTCTGCTTGCGGCCAAAGAAGCTTCTAAAATTGCTTTGTACGATTTAAAAGCTAGTGACAAAGCAATTAAGTTTTTAAAATTCCTAGTTATGAATTCTAAAGATAATCAGGAAAGAATTAACAGCCAAAAACAAATTTCTGAAATTTACTTTGAACAATTAAACGATTATAAAAGTTCTATCGTTGAAATCAATCGCTTGTTAACCATGCTATCTGATCCCACCGAAAAAGCAAAATACAAAATGGACATTGCCAGGGCCTATTATTATCAAAATAATTTTTTCCAGGCAGAAAGCGAAGTCGACGAATTTTTACGTGGAGACATACCGGCTCAACAGAAGTTTGATATGACCGTTCTCAAGGGAAATATTTTAATCGCGCAGAAAAAAATGACGGACGCGGCTGATCTACTTTTAAAACTACTAGAGAAATATCCCGAAATCGCCAGACGTGAAAACATTGAACTGACACTTTCGGTGATATACGAAGAACAAAAAGACTATAAAAATGCGATTCTGATGTTAGAAAAACTAAAAGGCCACCATCCAATGCCAGAATATGTGGAATTAAGAATCAAAAAACTGGTGGACAGACAGAAGAACTTACCCGGAGCGAAAGGCTTTAAAAAATGAAGAACAATCGCTATATCATTTTTGCGGCTATGGGAATCGAACTGGTTGGGATCATGTTGGCCTGTATTTACTTGGGCCGACTACTGGACCAAAAATATAATTCTCAGGGATTGATTATGGTTTTTTTGTCCATGCTTGGTTTAGGCGGCTGGATTTTCCAAATGGTCGTAATGGCAAAAAATTTAGAAAAAAACGCTGCTAAAGATGAGCCCGAACAAAATCAGGATTCGGGCCCGAATTTCTTAAATTAAAAAATTCTGCGAAAATTAAAATCGTTGCCGGTTTGGTAGTCGTATAGTTCCAACTGATCCCCTATCAAATTATAATAGAGAATGGTTCGTGTAGTGGTCGCCGTGCAATTCAAACCAAAAAGGAAGGTATTTGCATAGCGTGCTTGTAATATGTGAATCTCGCCATTTCTAATCGCAATAGGGGTTGCCACTGTTGCCGACATTTTTTGGCCAGCCGAAGTTAAACAGAAAGCAGTGACCTCTAAGATGTTTTTGTTTATACGAAGCCCAGTGTTTACAGACATTAAGGGACTTATCTGAGTTGGATCAGTTGATCTCCAAACACCATCAAGAGGACTATTTAAAGGCGGCGACCAAGGGATCTGGGCCAAAGCGGCCGAACCTAAAAATAATGAAAAAACCAAAAATAAAACTGTTTTCATAAAACCTCCCATTCAAGGCAAAGTACAATTATTAAGCAAAGGCGGTCAATCACATTGCGTTCGATCCAGAATTCAAATAAGTAGAATCTGTGAAATTAGTTATTGGTCTTTATCTTATTTTTGCTCTCATTGTGAGCACTTTCCTTTGGTATTATGACACCCAGCAAAACTCGGTTTCTTACCTACTGGGCACCTTGATAATGCTGGGGAATTTGAGCGCCCTCACCTATATGTGGAAACTTGTTTTTAGTAAAAAATTAATTGCCCTTAGTACGTCTATCATTGTAATTAAATACGCGATTTTAGCATTTTTGATTTATTTCATTTTTTCGAGGCCGGTACTAGGATTCGAAGTAAGTGTAATTTGGTTTTGTTTAGGAATTTTTAGTTTAATCTTCCCGGCATTGATCAAATCAGTAATTTTCAAAGATAAAGAACAAAGCGAGGCCTAATGCATTTTACTTTTACTTCACTAATTCCAGGTGTCGGTCATGAATACGCACACGTCGCAACAGCGGCTATCATTTCTGCATTACTTGTCTTGATGAGTATTGTTGCCGCAAGAACCATTGGAGCTGGAGAGACGGCAGCTATCCCGGCAGAAGGTATTTCGGTAAAAGGCATTTTCGAAGTGATCGTTGAATTTATCTTTGGACTAACTGAAATGGTTATCGGCGAACACGGTAGAAAATTTGTTCCAATGTTTGCATCTATCTTTCTATTTATCTTAGCCAACAATTTAGTGGGTCTAATTCCTGGAATGATGCCAGCGACAGAAAACTTGAATACCACCTTAGCTATGGGTGTATTTATGTTTTTCGTTTATAATATTATGGGCATCAAGGCGAATGGCTGGGGATACTTAAAACATTTCATGGGTCCCGTTATTTGGTTAGCTCCTTTAATGGTTGTGGTTGAATTGATTTCTCACATTGTACGTCCCGTAAGTTTAGGTTTACGCTTAGCCAACGTAATGGCCGGTGACCATACTGTTGTTGGATTGTTTTTGGATTTATTCCCGATCGGATTGCCGATCCCATTTTATTTATTAGGTATATTTGTCTGCGTAGTGCAGGCGTTTGTGTTTACACTGTTGTCTATGGTTTATATTGCTATGGCAACGGCTCACGATCATTGAATTATAAAAATTAAAACAAGGAGAAATTATATGAAAAATACAACAAAACAGTTATTGGCAGTTGCAGCGACTTCTTTAGTAGCTAATGCAACTATGGCTCAAGAAGCCGCTCGCGCCGCTGGTGGTGACAATGGTATGATCGCAATCGGTGCGGGTATTGCTATTGGTGTTGCCGCTTTAGGTGGTGCTTTAGGTCAAGGTAAAACAGCAGCAGCGGCATTAGATGGTATCGCAAGAAATCCAGCAGCTCAGCCAAAAATCTTCACTCCAATGATCATCGCTTTGGCTCTTATCGAGTCTCTAGTAATCTACGCTCTAGTTGTTGCATTCGCTTTAAACGGCCACATGTAGTAAATTTAAATGGGCCACAGAAGTGTGGCCTAACTTCGATTTAATCATCGAAGCGAGTATTGAAGAATCAGAAAGCCAAACTAAATCAGTTTGGCTTTTTAATTTCATGACTTAAAGATATTTATTTACGACGGACTCAAAGGAATCTTGAATTCGCTTTAGCCCGACTTCGGTATTGGATTCATACCTAAGAACTAAGACCGGCTGAGTGTTCGAAGCGCGAGCCAAAGCCCAACCATCTTTGTAACTAACACGAATTCCATC
>JAYSSX010000311.1:0-1541 GCA_043720315.1 Pseudobdellovibrionaceae bacterium
CGATATTTTCCCAGTAGAAAATATAACTAATTCTAGAACTCCACAAAATCGCTTTAAAGCCGAATTTAAAACAGTCGAAGCCTTTGTAGAAATCTACTAAAGCCGAAGGCACGTGCCTAAGCTATTTTAATGGGAAAAGAGAGAACTTAATCAATTGGAAGCGATGCATAGTGTTTTAAGCAAAGCCGGGGTAAAAACTAAACTAGATGCAGGATATTTGTAGCGATCCAAAAAATTCGGACAGATGCGAAGAAAAGACCGCCATTGAAAGTTTAGTTATGCTTTGCATGGAGGAAAAGAAATCTAACATTAGTTATGAAGAAGGTCCGCAAAAAAGTAAAGATCAAGCTATGTTGACCCGAAGTACTTTAGATATGGCTAACTTGATTACGGATTCTAAAAACAAACTTCAAGATATGACCAAAAGCAACGGGAGTCTGATCGGAATTCAAGAGGATTCTTTGAAGTGGATTTGCAGAAAATTCAATAGGGACCTGAAAAATAAATTAATCCCAGCCTTCGATATTTTGACTGCGAATCTCTTGATCCTCGACAAACATTTTCTCTAAGTCAGTACGAGCCTGTTTGGCAGAAGCCAACATCTCTTTTTCATCGTCTCGTTTTTTATGCAGCTCTTCAATAACAGCCAAATTGTGTTCGCGGAAGATATGCGCAGCTTTAACGGAATCATAAGGGGCCCATCCTAAACTTTGCAATACTTGAGTTCCCATTCTCAATGAAGCTTCGAAGGTTTCACGTTCAATTTTTTCGATGCCTAGATCCATCAACGAATACATATGTTGAAGATTTCTTGCCCGCGAGAAAATCTTTAGGTGCGGATAATGGTCCTTCGCCAACCTAGCCAACTTTACGCTGTCGTCGACATCGTCTATAGCAATGATCAAAATTTTGGCCTGATGAATTCCGGCAGATTCTAAAAGATCTCGCCGAGTAGCATCCCCGTAATAAATCTTAAAGCCAAATTTTCTTAACAGTTCAATTTGATCTGGTTCGTAATCTAGAACAGTTGCGGTAATTTTATTTGCATACAGAAGGCGACCTACGATTTGTCCGAAACGACCAAAACCTGCAATAATAACTGGATTGTGCTCGTTTTCAATGACATCAGAATCTGGCCGAGCTTTGGCCAGTAATATGGGTTCTAAAAACTTGCTGTAAACCCAAATAAATAATGGCGTAGCTAACATTGATAGCGCCACAACTGCTGTTAAAAAATGCGCTTGTTTTTCATCTAACACATTTAAAGACAGCCCCGCACCAAATAATACAAATGCAAACTCTCCGACCTGGGCAATTACCAATGAAAAAAACGGGATTTGAACACGTGGAATTTTAAAGATGAGCCCTAAGGCATAATGAAAAATAAACTTGATTAAGAGTACGCCCAGTACTGCCGAAATCATCAGAATCGGCGATTCTAATACTGTAGTTACACTCACAGACATTCCCACGGAAATAAAAAATAAACCTAAAAGTAATCCTTTAAACGGTTCGATATCACTTTCCAATGCATGACGATA
>JAYSSX010000312.1:0-2645 GCA_043720315.1 Pseudobdellovibrionaceae bacterium
CCCATCGTTTCCAGTTAAGACCAAACCGAATGTATTCAGCTTTTTCGTAAACACTTTCCATCGAAACATTGATATCGATTTTGGCAAAAGTATTTTCCAGCCTTTGCAGGCTATTCATAAATTTAGATAAATAGAATTCAGACATATTAAGATTGGTCACAATACTTAAGGTAATTCCAGTTTTTCCTTTAGCCTTTAGAACATTTTCAATTCTGTCCAAAAATTCATAAAACTGAGGATTTATTAATGGCTCGCCACCTAAGATCGTTAAATACTCCATAGAGTGCACAGCCACTTCTTCAAACCATTTCCAGAAATGCTCATTGTATTTGTCGGTGTAGCTTTTTTCCGACTCTTCATATTCCCATAGAGGAATTTCATTAAACTGGAGGCGTTCCTTGGCCCAGGCAGAGCTGTAGTGATGCGAGCAGTAAATACATTTCATATCACAAAGGTTTCCCAGCGAGATTTCAATCATCCTTGGCGCATAGGAATTAACTAAAGGGGAATCAATTGTGACTTCTTTAGCAAGTCTGTCCCAATCAATATCTCCATTTTGCATTTTAAATTGATCAATATAAGATTTTGAATCGGGTTGAGAGTTCCAAAAATTGAGTATGGCTTGCGAATCTGTTCGAGGACTCCACATTCCTTTGGATTCAAGATCCCAGCAGGCGTGGCAGTCACTCACTTTTTCGCCTTTGATTAGATTGAGGCGATTAGTACGTTCGTGAAGGCTATTTAAAAAGATTTCGTCTTTCGTTTCCGAAAGTTCGGTCATAGTAATATTTCTTGGGAAAACCCGACAACAAGTTCGGGCTTCGCTTCTTTGCAAATTCAAGACAGGGTAATCCCAGCGGAACATGCAAGCTTTTGTTTCCATTAAATAACACCGTTACCAAACAACTGAAAATCTTCAGGTTCATAACCTTCTTTGATTTGATCGCCCATACGGCCATCACGAATGGGAACAAAGGCCCAAGTGCAAAAGTCTTTAAAGCCAGGGATTTTTAAAATCTTATTCTGAAGTTCCAAAGCAACTTCTCTGCGACCAGGAGCCATCATCATTTTGACTTCCAAATGGCCTAATCTCATATCTTTGTTTTTCAACTTTTCATCGGTGACTTCACTAACAACATTCACAAACTTATCAACATTGAGAAATTCAAAGTGGGCACTTAAGTTTAAATCACCATAGTGAATCAATTCACGGTAGTAGGCAGGCAGACGGCTGCCGTTGGAATGCATACTTAGGTAATGTCCCATGGCCGAAATATACCTGACCCAGTCTAAGAAATCTGGATTCAGCGAGGGTTCGCCACCAGAAATAATAAAATTTACCTGAGAACCCTTAGCAAACTTATTAATGACCTTTTCAGTCGCGTTTATAAGTTCTTCCAAAGTTTTATGACGATCTGTTTTGTTATGAATCCAGGGCCAGCAATAACTGCAATCATAATTGCAACGTCGACCAATTTCCCAATAAACCTGCTTCATATTTGAAGCATGAGTTCGTTCAAGGGCAAAAATTTGATGGGAAGCTAACTCATTTTTACTGCGCTTTTTTAAATCAGGTTTTTCACTACGAGTTTTTAATAGTAAATTTTGATGGCCGTCCGTTTTTGCCTTGGGAATAAATATATCGGCTCCACAAGAACAGATTTTTTTATCACATATTAACCACTTGTCTGGAATTTCAAAGTCTTCATAAATATTACCTAATTTACCACCGACTTTGCACGAAGCTCCGTAAATTTCGCCGTCCATGTTTACAAAAATACTATCGCTGCCTACGCCGCAGCTCCAATTTTCGAAATAATTTAATTTCTTTCCAACTAAATCGTCAGTACTAAAATCGGAAAAACTTCCATCTTCATCGTAAACTCGAATCGGTCTTCCTGGTGTATTATCATGACTCATAAAGCACTCTCTAACATTACAGTTTCTGTTGGTAGATTTTTTACCTTTGTAGACATGATGTCAAGATTGCAATGACACTTATCTACAGGGCATTTGATAGGTTTAGTAGGCAGTTTTAAGTCAGCATCATAGATGTTTCCAACTGACCCGCCAGCCAAACACCAGCCTCTGAATATGGCGCCATTCATATCAACTACGATTTGTTCTAGGCCCGCATAGCAATACCAATTTTTCCAAGAATTTTGGCCAGCTGCTATAAAATTCTGAGGGGCCACAGTCTGCTTTTCACCATCATTCATTAGCATTTCCATTGCACCACGATAAACTTCATATTCTTTGTTATACTTAATATGCTTCACAATCAGATCGTGTTGATTATTCATCGTTCGTTGCTGAAGTTCTGAATAATTAAAGATAGCTCCGTTCAGTCCTTCCATCAAAGGCTGAACCGCAATACTAATGTTCGGAATATTTTTAACCTTGAGAGAAAAAGACAAACACTTATTAAATAGATCGGGTTTCATCATAAAATTGACATGGGTTCGCACTCGCTGCGCAAAAAACTCAACCACAGAATAAAAATGTTCTTCTTTTGCCGATTCGGGATGGAAACTCAAACATATGTGATCAATTTTTTCTACGAGTTTACCGAAAAATTCTAAACTACGAGATCCATTGGAAATGATTCCAATTTTGCAGTCCTTCGATTTTAAATAATCAGCTGC
>JAYSSX010000313.1:0-18345 GCA_043720315.1 Pseudobdellovibrionaceae bacterium
AAATTTGGAACCACTCGTTTTATTGGCAATGTTTAATTCATCTTTCACCAACCACACCCAGCCGGATCCAAACAATTCATTGCATTCTTGAGTGAATAATTCAGTAAATACATCTTTGCTTCCATAGTTTTTGGCCAAGATTTTAATGAAATGAGGGCTGGGAGTTTGATGCGGACTAGTACTTAAACATTGCCAATAAAACGAGTGGTTCCAAATTTGACTGCCATTATTAAAAATTTTCTTATCAATCTCATCTGAACTTTTAGCTGATTTTAAAATAATTTCTTCGAGGTCATCATTTCTGTACGGACTATCTTTGATCAGTTCGTTGAGTTTTTTTACATAACCTGCATGGTGTTTTTGATAATGAAGCGAAACTGTTTCTGCTGAAATAAACGGTTCTAACTGATCGAAGTGGAACGGTAGAGGGGGAAGTAAGATGGCCATTTCGTCTCCTTGAGATAAGTGATTACATTAAAGATAATTGCAAAAACGAATCCATTTAAAAAGCCCTCCATATTGTTAAGAGTCGTCAATAAACGGGTTTTAACTGCTCTCTATTATTTCAAAGCGGGGCTTTTTTAATGAGTTGGGGAAATTACCCTCATTTTAGATATCTGGCTTACTTTTGTGGCAATTTCAACGGTTCAGCAACATAAGATTTGTTGATTTTGCATTTACCAACACTTTCATTTGGGTTATGACTTCGGTATGGATGTTTCCCCCGCAATTACAATTGAAAAAACGCAAACCCCAAAAATTAAACCTACAGGCGAACTTGGATTTGGAAAATATTTTTCTGATCATGCCTTTGTTTGTGATTACAATCGGCAAAAGGGTTGGCATTCACCTAAAGTACTTCCTTACGGAAGTTTTCAAATTGATCCTGGGGCGAGTGTGTTACATTACGGTCAAGCCCTTTTCGAAGGAATGAAAGTATTTAGGCAAACTAACGGTGATGTCGTTTTATTTCGACCGCAATTTAATTTTGAACGGATGAAATTTGGAGCGGAACGCTTGTGCATGGAAATGCCTTCCGAAAAAATATTTATTGGTGGAATTACCGAAATGGTTCGTCAAGATCGCGACTGGATTCCGCAAAGTCGCGGAAGTAGCCTGTATCTTCGTCCCACGTTAATTGGCACAGAAGCTTTTTTAGGAGTTCGCCCTAGCGATGAATATCGTTTCTTTGTGATCGCTTCTCCTGTGTCTAGTTACTATAAAGAAGGCATTGGTCCGGTAAAAATTTGGGTCGAAGAAAAATATGTCCGCGCAGCTCCGGGCGGCCTCGGCGCCACCAAAGCGGCAGCAAATTATGCAGGCAGTTTGAAGGCGGCTTTTGAAGCCAAACAAAAAGGCTATTCGCAGGTTCTGTGGTTGGATGTCAATCACGAGCATATTGAAGAAGTCGGTACCATGAACGTATTTTTTATTATCAACGGTGAAGCTCATACTCCTTCTTTAGACGGAACTATTTTGGCCGGCGGTGTTCGTGCTTGCGTGATCGAATTGTTAAAAGAAAGCGGCGTTAAAGTTAACGAAAGAACTATCAAGTGGTCTGAATTAGAAGCCGCTTACAAAGCCGGAACGTTGACTGAAGCTTTTGGAACCGGAACTGCGGCCGTGATTTCACCTATCGGTGATCTGACTCGCGGAGAAAAAACAATTAATTTGGCCGGACAGAATGAGCCCTTTAAATACGGACGCCTTATTTACGATCGATTAACGGCCATTCAATATGGTGAGTTGCCGGATACCCACAACTGGTTGGTTAAAGTTACTTAAATGTTTATTTATATCGCACCTTAGGTGCGCTACTTGTAAAGGGCGATTCCAAAAAGACTTTCCCCATCACGTCCCGAGCAAACACCAGGGACCAGGTAATTTTGTTCTATTGGAAAATAGGAAGTGCACTTGGCGATCACTTGGACATTCCGGAAAACAAAAACTTGCTGTGAAAAATACTGACCCTCGGGGCGGTTAAAATAATAAACTTCGATTATAGCCTTAAGAGTGTTCGGATTGATATCATTTGGAGGAACGTTTACTTGCGTGGTGAATACTTTTTTTACGGAAAGACCATCTTCGGAATCTAAGCTGAAGTCGACGTTTAAATTTTGTTTTTGTCCTATGGAAATAGGCAAGGTAACTTCATCAGCTAAGGTTTGGCGAAAAAATTGAACCGAGCTCGACAGCATAACGTATTTTACTTCGGCTTTAACATGAACCGAAAAGAGCAGGATAAATGCGAGTAAGATTGTTTTCATGCTCTATTTAAAACATAGAAGCCCAGGCATGTCGAGACTGGGCTTCATCTTTAATTTATTCCAAGGCGTTCGGATTTTTCATAATAATGATAGCTGCGTTTAATTTTGCCAGGTAATTGTCGCCAGCATAACCATTGCGAGTTAAAAGCCAGGCATCTCGAGTATTCCATTTATTGATACCCTCTTGCACTTTGTTTTCGCCGATGTTGTATCCCATCAAGGCCAAAGAGAGATCTTTGAACCGGAAGTTGTTTGAGCCAATATATCTCATTGCCGCATCCGTTTCCATATCGACATTTAATCTTTGGTCTACTGTATCAGTCACTTGTAATCCGTAAACTTTCGCCGTGCTAACGATAAACATCCAAATACCTGCCCCCCAAGACTTGTTCATTGATTGAGTCAGGTTTTGATAGCCTGACTCAATAATGGGGATAGCGAGTAACTCTTCAGGAAGCTGATAATCATTCAGTTTTCCTTTGATCATCGATTGGTAGGATTTCATTCTTTCCAAAGAGTTTCGCATAAATTCACGACCACTTGGAGTTCCTAAATATCGATTCAGTTCGGCTAAGACAAGATCATTCATAACCAAGGGAAATTCAGTTTGCGCGCGGGCTTTTTCCAGCAAGAGGTTTGCTTGCGATTCATTAAGACGACGATCTTGAATGAGACTTTTGGCCGCAAAAGCACTTGCGGTGAGAAACATTCCCAATAGTAGGCTGAGAAGCCACTTTGTGGAACTTGTTCGGGTTGATTTAAAGTTGATCATATATTCAATTCTCCTTTTTAATATTTGGCGTTTTGAATAGAAACTTAAACCTAGAGCGCCCATAGGATTTCGATTCTTTCTTAACGTGTTTTGGGCTACCTCAACGAGGCAGTGACTATAATCCTGTAACTGAACTTTTTTTCGGCCGATCAAAGTTTCGTCGCAGGCAAATTCTTGTAATTCGTTTACTTTTTTAATCCAAAGATGAATCAAGGGGTTCCAAAAACAAATCAATCGTAAAAATTCAAAAATATAGATCCAAAGAGTATCGCCTTGGCGATGATGTTGTAGTTCATGACAGACGGAAATTTTGAAGTACCTACCATTAAGCAGCATCGATCTTGGCAAGAAAACATAGGTCCTTTGCGTGCGGAGAGAAAAGGGAACCAAAATCTGGTCAGTAACTAAAATTGAAACCTGACCCAGTTTTTTTACCAACATTGATTTTTCTGTTAGTTTTTTAAGGTCATAGAGATTTTTCAAAAACAGGAGGGCCATAATTAAACATGGCAACAGAAAAAAACCGACAAATAGGGTGATCGCCTTATCATTGGCGAGGGCCAATGTTTGATTAGAATTCGCAAAACTGATGAAGTTTCTTTCTGGATTGCGAGTAGAGATTAAAGGCTGAGATCCGAGCCTTTGATTACTTTCAGCAATCCAAAATTTTGCGAGCGGCTGGAAAACGTTTGACTGAGGCATCAGTGGGCTTCCCACTAAAACCAAAAAAATAAAACCCACGTTCAAGTACTGAATTTGTAAAAACGAACCGAAAGTTAGTGAATGCGGGAATTTCATTTTAACCCAAGAAAATAGGTAAAAACAGGCGACACTGACGGCAACTAAGAAGTGGAGAGTCAGATAAAAAGAAAGGGGAGTAAAAAAATTCATTTTTTACCTTCCAGCGTCCCAATTAGCTTTTTCAGTTCATCGATTTCGTTTTGATCGATTTCGACCTGGTTGAGCAGTTGTTTAACAAAAGAAAGGGCCGTGCCATTGAAGACCTTATCGATAACATGTTTCACCGTTCTCGATTCGTATTCGCTTTTCGTTAGTAGGGGAATGTAGATATGGCCTCGGCCTTCCTTTCGAGTTTTTACGATTTCTTTCTGTTCGAGAATTCGCAAGATTGTGGAAACCGAAGTGTAGGCTAAATCCCGTTTTTTAGGCAGCTGCTCAATCACTTCAGCCACAGAACCTTCTTTCAGGGGCCAAAGAATGGTCATTAGTTCCAGCTCAACGTCAGTCAGAAGTTTAGCGCCGGAGTCTTTTGAAATTTTGCTGTCTTTTGTTTTCATCATATTTTCCTTAAAGCCTGGTGTTCTTAAATGATCAACTAAAGTCTTAGTTGATGTCAACTAAATCGTTAGTTGATCAGAAAACGGGCGTTTTCATTGGTAGCCGCGGGCCGTCAATTTATTAGATTCCTGTTAATTTTGTTAAATCTCAGTTGCAATAGTGATCTAATTTTAGGATACGAATGTTAAGTTTTTATAACAATAAGTTGAGCTCTTAATATAAGCCCCAAATATGGTGGGGCGTTTCTACAAAGCACCTTAAATGCTTTACTACGAGAGGTTTGAAATGAAGAAGTCCCTTTTTTTAGGCGCCCTTTTCTTTGCTTATGCTGGTCTGTCCCACGCCACGGGAAACTACAGTCAGCCGATCAATACTTACTACATGGATGCATTTATCCAAGACGTTAATGATGTTAACGTTAAAGATAAACAATTAAAAGCCAGCATCTTAACTACCTTTAAAAAACACGCCAGCATTGGTTACAATAGTGCCAAGGTGTTTTTGATGGGTAAGTTCTACCTTGTTAGTGAAGCCGGAAATCATTATGGAGTGAAGGACGTTTATTGTTCTCGCGACATTTTGGATACGGAATTTCCGTCTGGAAAAGCTCCAGCTCCAAATAAAGTTCCCGATGATACAATCATTAATACAGAACACACTTGGCCACAAAGTCGATTTAACAGCGGCATCAATAAAGAATTGCAAAAATCGGACTTACACCATTTGTTTCCGACAGATTCAAAAATAAACAACATCCGAGGCAATTATAAATTTGGTGAAGTTCAGCACGATGCCAAAACGTTGAAGTGCCAAGGGCCTCGTTTTGGCACAAGTGAAAATGGATCCGATATGATTTTTGAGCCCCCACAAATCCATAAAGGGAATGTGGCCAGAGCGATCTTTTACTTTTCAACGAAATATAGCTTAGCCATTGATCCTAATGAAGAGGCAACTTTACGTCGCTGGAACAAGGCCGATCCCGTTGACGATGAAGAGATGACTCGAAATACTGAAATCGAAAAACTGCAGCACAGTCGTAATCCTTTTGTCGACTTTCCTGAATTGGTAGACCGCATTGGTGATTTTTAATTCATGAAAAGATTTTTGTTGGCGGTTTCGTATGTAGCCCTGGTACTTTTAACAAGAGCCGCGGCTGCTGATGTCCTAGATCAAGTTCCCGACACGTATTGCGATCCCGAATGGTACAATTGTGCCGAACCTTCGAAGCTAATAACTATCAATTACTGGTCAGCAAATGCACCCGATTTATCTGCGGATAAAAATTTGTATTCGGGTGTTTGTTATATGGTGAATTCATCTTTGGCTCCGGATCACCAGCACTGGGGTTATGTTTACTTCTCAAAACAAGATGGCGTCTTTCATTTTTTTGGAGAGTTTGCGTATTTTAATGAAACCGATCCCAATATAGACTTAACCTATGAGCAAGCCGAAAAGAACAGCCAGGGCCAAGCATTGTATGATGTTTTTATTAATGAAAATGCTGGCCAAACAGTTATGTTTCCAGAAGTCCCTTGGCAGTATTTCTTTAGGCAAACCGGCGATCATCTTTATGTGATAGGCTTTTGGGGAATTGACGACACCATCACTTGCGATTTAATTCGTAAATAATCTTAATTAGTACATAGTCGCTGAGCCGAAATACAAAAGGCTTTGTTTCTGACGGATCGGGGAAAACTTCAATTTCTTGAGTAATCCCTAGCCCGTTTTTCCATGCGGTTTTTTTATAGTGTTCGCTTTTGAGAACAGAAATTGAATTCATTTTTATAACCTAGCTGTTGTGAACAGTATTCTCGCAGCTGTATTTGCGGTCAACCTTTGGCTTTTGCTGTAAAATCAAGCAATGTTGCCAAGCCTAAAATTGATATAACAAGCCTTGACTGCTTTACGCTGCATTCAAATAAGTTTGGATGGACTGTTTAAATTAAAGGCTGTAAAAATAGGGACCGAATGACTAGAAGGAGTTGCTATGGCCAAAAATGTACAAAACACTAATTTATTTGACGAAGAGCCAAAGGCAGAAAAGTCGCAAGACTTCGCGTCTCTATTTGAGCAATCAGTCAATTCCGCGCAGAGAAATGTTAAGGTCGGCGATCAGTTAAAGGGTGAAATTTTAACTATTGGAAAAGAAGAATCTTTCGTTTCCACTGGAACCGCACGTGATGCCGTTTTGTTCACGCAAGACTTGGTAGATGAAAATAAACAAGTGAAATATAAAGTCGGAGATATTATTGATATCGTTGTTCTAAAAGTAATGAGCGACGAAATTCGAGTGACACGCAAAGGTTCAAAGTCGACTCCAATAGAAATGGAAAACTTAGAAGATGCATTTGATATGGAATTGCCTGTAGAAGGTAAAGTGACCGAAGTGGTGAATGGCGGATACCGTGTGAGTGTGCAGGGGCAATCGGCGTTTTGCCCGATTAGTCAGTTGGATTCTAAACCGATTCAAGATCCTGCGACCATGATAGGTAAAAAATTTGAATTTATAATTACACAGTTTGATTCACGTAAAAAAAATATCGTTATTTCTCGTCGAAAATTAATGGATCTGGCCAAAGCTGAAAACGAGGGCGCTTGGCTGCAGACTCATAAAGTAGGCGATCTTTTGCAGGGCACAGTGATCCGCACTGAACAGTACGGAGCTTTCGTTGAAGTTAGTGAAGGAGTTGAAGGTTTAGTGCATGTTTCCGAAATCGGTTATACGCGCCTTAAACACGCATCTGAGGGTGTCAGAGTTGGGGACCCAGTACAAGTGAAGATTTTAAAAATTGACGAAGAGGACGCACGTCTAAAGATATCTTTGTCGATTAAACAAGCTGGTGGCATCGGTGATCCATGGATGCAAGTTCCTATCAAGTACCCAGTTGGCAGTATTATAGATGCTACTGTTGATAAAAAAGAAGTGTTCGGTATTTTTGTAGTTCTCGAGCCTGGTATCAATGGCCTATTGCCAAAATCTAAATGGCGCGATTCGGCTGATGTTAAAGTTTATGAAAATGCTAAAAAAGGCGAAGCCATCAAGGTTCGGATAGATGAGCTGAAATTTGAAGAACGTAAAATCTCTTTAGGTTTACCAACAGAGGCTGAAGACGATACTTGGAAGCAACACCAGACCACTCAAGGCCTGGGGGCTTTTGCGGCAGCATTCTCGAAGGCCAACTTAAAGAAGTAGATCTTCGATTTGATTCTAAAGCAAACCTTCGGAGCCCCGACTTAATTATACTTACAGGCCCAAAACTTTTTTGATGTCGGCTTTGACTTCTGCGTTGGTTTCTTTGGCGTATTGATCTTTTAAGATTTTCTTCGCTCCAGCCGAATTATTTTTAGCCAATAAGGCCACCATATAGTCACGGATAACCCAGTTTTGACTTTTTAGTTTTTCTACGATGGAAGATAAGTGAAGATCTTTGATCGATCGCTTTTGCAACATGCTATTGATCTTCGAAAAGACTTCATACTGGCTATCGTTGACGAATTTGATCAACACAGTGGTCGCGTTGTCAGATTCCATTGTGTCAATCACTTCAGCTGTGGCTAATCGAGTCGTCCAATCCTTCGAAGTCATTTTTGCAGACAAGTCCAATAAGTAACTAGTATCCAATTTTGCATCGACAAGGGCCTTTGAAGCTGCTTTTACAACTTGGATATCGGTATCAGATAACATTTCAATCACAGCACGATCCGATAGTTTTATCAAAAATACGATCGAATGTGCTCTGACAGTTGCACTTTTATTTTTTGATAATTCCATAATAGCGGATTGGTGTTTTACCGTGAGGGTCATTTTTCGAACGGCAGCATCGGCAGCCAAGGCCACTTCATTTTGGTCATCCGCAAGCATTTTTATAATTGCAATTTCATCTTCAGGAGTAGAAGCGGTCGCTGCCAAAGCCTTCACTGCTGATTGGCGTTCCTGCCAAGTTGTGCTAGAAAGGTTTTTGATCACCTGTGGCTTTAACGCTGCATTGGCTTGAGGATCCAAAGTAAAAAGTATATTAGATACAGCATTTCGAACAGCTTCAATTTTTGAATTGCCTAATACCTTATAGATTTCTACGAAAGATTTTTGCGAATCAGAAAACAAACCAAAAAGGTTCAAAAATTCCATTAGATATTTTTGATCGGTAGATTCTGAAAAATAAGAAACCTTTAAATTAATGTTATCTTTCAGGGATTTTTCGTTGCCGCTCGCCATTAAAAATTTAGTCATGTGAAAAAGTTCACGTAGATTTTTGCTTTCGCCTTGGCGTTTTAATGCTAATTCTTTAGCAGAATTAGAAATAACTGCGGTTCCCCAAAGTTGAAGGTTCGAAGTATCAGCTAAATAAGTGGCGATGTCAGTTGTTCCACGCTTTTTTAACATTTGAAATACTTCTAAACGCCCTAACTTAAGCGGCTCGATTTGTTCGATACGTAAAATGTGAATCAACGGCGTTTCTTTAACCATCAATTCGACGTAGATGAAAGAAAGGTTTTCAGTTTTATTAAAAGAACCTGTCAATTGTGAGCTTGTTACTTCTGAGTCTAAACACTGCACGCCTACCTTAGAAAAGCCGCAAGTTAAAATATCGTCAAAGTATTTTTGTACTGAAGTCACTTGTTCTGCATTTATCGATTTAGAGATTTCGTATTTTTCAGCCAACATGTTGCTGATTGCATCTGATAAAGGTTTGTATTCTGTCCAATTGCTATCGGTAACATTGTTTGCATCAGTTATAGTTGGTTTTGGTGCAATAGAAGATTGAGGTGAAACCGAAGGTGATACAGTTGGTTTCACGGAAACAATAGTTCCAACGGTTGGAGTGGGAGTAACCGCAGGGGTATTGCCATTCCAAGTAAAGGAGCTACATTTTTTGGCAAAAAGATCTTTGCGAGAAGCTTCAGCACAATTGTTATTTTTCTTAGCATCTTTTAACGTTTCACATAATTGTTTTTTTACTTCATCAGCAGATTTGTTTGAACCGAACTCTTTTCGGCCCGTATCACATCCACCTTCGGTGATGCGGTAAGTATCATAAAATTTGCTGGCTTTTTGCAGGCTGGAAGTTCCTTTTTTTGTTGTCTTTTTTGTTTCCGAGCAAGCTACTATTGTCAAAAGGGCAGCAGAAGCTAACATCGTAATTACTTTAAATGAGTTTTTCATAGTCTTTTTCCTTCAGCTCTATTATGAGCGCAAAAAACAGCAACCTAGGTGTCGACAAGTTTTACAGCCAAAAGGTGTTTAAAACTTATAAACCAACCTATTTTAATCTATTTCGACCGAATTACTTTACGTGAATGGGCCGGTATTACCTTACAGTTTAGCAAATGCCGAGCCTAGGCAAAGCAGGGGATGCTGCCTGAGTATTTACCGGCAATGCGTATTTGATTGCGTTGGTCTAGACAGGCGACTTTTCCCAGGGTATTTTTTGAGCATGAAATTCAAAGATTATATTACTGAGATTCCTGATTTCCCAAAGCCTGGAGTTGGTTTTAAAGACATTTCTCCTCTCCTGAAAGACGCCAACGTATTTGCGGAAGTGATAAAGAAAATGGGTGAAGTTTTTGACCTTTCTCGCGTCGAGCATTTCGCTGGGATTGAATCCCGAGGTTTTATTTTTGCGGCAGCCCTGGGGGCTCAGTTTAAAAAGGGTTTTCTGCCGATTCGCAAAGTCGGCAAATTACCTCCTCCTACACGAAAGCTGAAATATCAGTTGGAGTATGGTTCCGCAGAAATAGAGATGCAGCCTGGGATTGGTCAGATCATTATTTTAGATGACGTCTTAGCAACGGGTGGAACATTAGCTGCTGCTATTCAGCTGGCTGGTGATGCCGGCTATACGGTGACCGATGTTGGCGTTTTGATTGATTTAACATTTTTAAATCAAATGAGTTTTAAAAATCAAAAAGTGAAATCGTTAATACAGTATTAAGGACTATTATGTTCAAAAAAGATGAAATTGTTCTCCTCATGGCATTGCCTTCGGAATCGCAAAAATTGTTCGAACGCGCTGGAGTTGAAGTGTTTTACTCGGGAATTGGTAAAGTGAATGCGGCCATGCTGGCAACAGATTTGATTCACCGTAAAAAGCCAAAAACCTTGATTAACCTAGGCACAGCGGGTTCGCAGAAATTTGTCACACACACTTTGGTGGAATGTTCAGGATATGTTCAAAGGGATATGGACTTATCACCTTTAGGATTTCCCCATGGCGAAACTCCAATGGACAAGATCCCTGGATTAATTAAGTCGAATCGGTTGGTAGGGGGTAACGTTTCAGGAATTTGTGGAACAGGCGATTCTTTTGAGGTGGGCCCGTCCAAAGTTCCTTGTGATTTAGTCGATATGGAGGCCTACGCTATCGCAAAAGTCTGCAAAAAGTTTGAAACTGAATTTGTTTCGTTTAAATACATTTCCGATGGTTCTGATCACAATGCGCATAATGACTGGGTGGCCAATTTAACGCCTGCATCAATCAAACTGTTTGAGATTTATTCATATCTAGTTAAAGTATAGTCATGATAACTAAGTCATCCTTTGAGCGAATATTATCCTTAATTGATCGTCGTAAAATTCTCATTGAAAAGGTGCATGCGCAGTCCTTTTTTTTCTGCAAATCAATTGATGGCGTATTATTTCAGTTTTTTCCCAAAAGTATGAGTCGTGACGGTCACGTCGATGGCATAGTGAAAACGAAACAGATGTCCAAAGTAAAATCCAAAGCCATCCTTTGTTTGTTTCACGTTGGCCGCGATCGTTATTTTTTAGCAACGAAAATTGTTAAATTACAAGATGGCTATCGTTTATTAAATTCAGCACATTTTTATAAATTGAATCGGCGCGAACATTATCGAATTGCCGTCCCGAAGAAATCGAATATTTATATTCAGCTAAAATCAATTAATCGTCATCTGGTTAAAGATAAGGTTCCTCTGCTAGACTTTAGCGCCGCCGGAGCCAGAGTAGATTTAAGTTTTTTTCCTGATGTTGTGCGTGAGACAATGATGGTAGGGCATTTGGTTTGGTTTAAAGAGAAAAATATTCCTATTCAAGCACAGATAAAACATCAGAATAAAAAAGGTGTATGCGGACTTAGATTTATTTTTACTGATTCAATAATGCAGTCTAGATTTAAGATGATGAGTATCGAACTTCAGCAGCACGTTCATTTTTCGTGATGCTGAAGTCGATTTAAAGAAGAGTTAGTTTAAAAGATCAAGAAATTTAGCATTCAATTTAGAAGGAGCAGAACTTGGAGTCGCCCCTTTTGATTGAGTGTAAGCGATGTCTACCGATTGTGACCAAAGTTCTTGGAAGTAGTTAGCGTAACTTTTGATAGTAGATATGTTAGTTACGAAGTAGAAATTCTCCCAATTTTTTCTCAAAGCTGCATTCGTGTAGTGACCTGCACCAGAGAAAGTCATGTTACCATTTAAGATCGCTAATTTATTATGCATCATCGAACCGTTACCACCAGCACCGTGATTGGTCTCGGCAAGACGAATTTGCATTTTCGGAGCTTGATTTATTAAGTTCAAGATCATTTGATCAACACCTGGAACTTCGCTCTCACCACGTAATGCATCGTCGTCCATAATGATTCTTACATCGACACCTTTTTTAGAAGCTGCTATCAAAGATTGTGCAACACCTTGATGTAAAAAATGTTGAATAGCGATATACATGTATCCGCCAGATGGGATTTTGTTGATTGCGTTGATTAAAGATTTTTCAACGTAACTGTTGTTGTTTGGAGAGAATAAGGGAGCAATCTGTTCTTTTTCCAAAGCTTTTGCGATTTGAGCTTCAATGTTTCCACCGCTTACGCGAGGGATAACATTGTTTTCGTCAAAACAAGCTTCACGAGTGTCGATGTAAGCTTGAGCAACTTCTTGGTCTGCCGCAACTACATCAGAAGTATTGATAACCCCAGCAGTCGTGGCTGCTGATTCTAGACCTTCCATTACGCAACGTTGTGCTTTGATTAGGTTAGAATTTCTAGGAGCTTCGGTCATAACCCAGTGGTCAAGATGTAAACTTGTTCCGAATGAAGAAAGGTTACCAGAAGAAAAGTTCAATTTAACAATTGGTCCACCAGTATCGATCATTAGGAATTTATTGTGATGTAAACGCCATACGCCACCAGCGCCACCGTTGGTTTGTCCACCAAGGTAAGACATAGTTACATTTGATTTTCCGTTTTCTAAACACGCAGGGTTGTTTAGCAGTAATTCGTCAGCTTGACCAGCAGATCCGCCATCAAGAAATATTCTGATGGTTACACCTTTGCTAGCAATTTCACAAAGTTTCTTTTGGACACCTTTGTTTGAAAAACTAAAGTAGGCTACAGATACTTTTGAACCTTTTGGATTTGCTAACGTCGTATCTAATTGTTCGTTGATACGTTTAACCATTCCTGACAACTCGGTGGCTTCCGCCATTTTGTCACCAGTGCAATAAGTAGATTTATGAGTAATGTTACCTTCAACCACAGCACAATTTTGTTTAGTGTGCATAAAATCAAAGGAAATTAATTTTTGTACGAAAGCTTCAGTAGAAACATTGGCAGCAGTTGTACCATGCGCTTCTGCATGCAGGGGACTTAAAATAGCTGCGTCGGTAGCTGAGTCGTCGTCGTCTGCGCCTTGATCAACAGCATCTTCAATAATAGCTGTGTTGTTATGAATCGGCGCCGAGATAACCGCAGGAATCACTGCAGCAGGAGGAGCTACTACTGTTACAATCGCAGGCGCTACTGCTGGCGTAACGTGAGTTGCAACAGGAGTATTATGAGTTGCTGTTGATGTGTGTGAAGTTGTACTAGTCGAAGTAGAACTTGAAGCGTTAGCCGCCAGGATTTGTTTACAGTTAGCATCTGATTTTGCGTCCTGTTGACACATCCAGATTTTAGCTTTTAGCAATGTTGCGGAATCAACGGCCAAAGCCTGTGTTCCCTGTATTGCCAGTAAGGCGGTAAGAACCAATTTCGTTAACTTCATATAAATACTCCTTCTTTAAATTAAAATAATTCAAAGGAGTAAATTGCATTTTTTAAACCCGTTAAATGAGAGCTTAAAAACAATAGGATCGATTTGCGCTGTCAAAACTTTTTACAGTGACGTACAAGGCTTAAGGTATAGGCCTTATGGGAAGGCTCTTCCCTTTTGACTGCCTGCTGGGTTTACCTTTTCGATTACTTGCCATTCACAAGCTGGTTAAGGTCGTTTAAATTCAATAGGATGGCTCTATGGTTATTTTCGTTTTTTAATACGTCTTTGGCTCTGACGATCATGTCCTCTTTGTTTTTGGCGGCAGAAACCCTAAAGACGGGTGTTGTACCAAGACTGCTTTTGTTCTTCCGACTTCGGCGTCGTGAATAAGTCGGATTCATTGATAAAAAACATTGGATCTTTGGATTCGCCTTTAAAATGCACAGCCGTCAGCCAGTTGTAATAAAGTCGGGCCGCGCGGCCGTTAGCGTCTTTGTAGGGATGCATGGAAACAAAGGCTTTATATAAGGACAGTGCTGTTACCGGGGTCTTAGGGTTTGTCTGATTGATAACCGAATTGATGGTTGCAAAGTAATTGGGATCAAAAAACTTAGCTTCAATCCCACTGATGGCAAGCGCCAGAGCTTCACTTTCGGAGGAATCAGTATTTTGTTTTCGTAAATTAGTGAGCGCTCGTTTTTCGTTGGCTGTTAGCAATTTAGCTATGGGTAATGAATTATCTAAATTAAGGTAAGTCACTTCAACTTCCGTTTCAAAGTAAGGAGCCATACTGGATTCTTTGACAATCACTACCGTTAAAAACGGGTTGGCCTTAAGATACTGCTGATAGGCCCGACTAATCGTCATATTAGTTTTTCGTTTTTTATACGAAGACATAATAACGTCATAATCTCTCACGGTAAAATCAAGATTGAAGGCCGTTTCAAGGGTTTGTCTGAAACTTTCGGCGCTATTGATTTTTTTGAAATTGATTTGGTTAAAGGTGGCCTCATATTCAGTCGAGGCCTTTGCCATCACTTCCATAGGTAAAGGTTCTTTCATCAGCGGACTATTTGTTGTGGCAATGTCAAAAAGATCAAACAGTCTAAAAAACGAATTGGCCGAAGGAATACTTTCTAATAACCCACTCAAAGACTTGGTCATTACTTTCGCAGCTTTTTCATTCCAAGCCATTTTTCCGACTGATTTCAGTTCATCTATTGTCAATTCTGAATAGATGAGTTTGGCCAGCTTGACTTTGCCTGGCGTTGATAACGAAGAGTCAAGAATGGAACCCGGGTCAGCAATAAACGCGTTCTTAATTAATTTTAATTGATCTTTTGGAAGACTTTCCGGTTTTAAGTTTTCAATTTTATCATTGACGGCTTTGTTAGCTAATAGGTCTTTTAGGACAATAGCCAACACTGCAGGCTTATTTAAATTAGCAGGTTCAAGAGCGCCTTTATAGTTCTCTGGTTTTTGAATTTCTAAAAAAAGATTGTAGTCTAATTCGACCGCTTTCCCTAAATAGGCCTCGTTAAATATATTATACCAGGAATTCGCCTTGGCTCCGGCTTTGTTACCGGAAATACCTAACTCACGAAGTTGGGCAATTCCAATTGGAGAGTTGTAATAGTGGCTAGACATGCCGTTAAGGATTACCAGAGGCTTATCAACCTTAAAGACAGTCATATGGCTTCCAAAGTTGGCACTGTCAGTTGGGCTTAGTGAAACGTAATAGCCGCGTCCAAAATATTGAGCTTTTTGAGAAAGGATAAAGTCCATTTCTTCTTTAGTGACTCCGCCTTCTTTGATCCAATGATCATGGAAGGAGGCATCCTGCCATTCGTAAAAATAATTTGGCGAGATTTCGGCCAATTGGCCAACATTGGTTTTTACCCCATCTTTTCCAACCTTAACCAGCATTTTGTTTGCAGCATCATAAGCGTAATTTGGACTGGCTTGAATTTTTTCAATGGTCATTTGAAGAGGTGATTTTGGTTGGCTGGAATTAGTCTCTTTTCTAAGATGGACCTGATCGCATTTCATTGCAGCTTGTGCAGAAATTGAAAAAACCAGTACTATCATTGCTGATAGGAATATCCCACGCTGGAACATAACGACCCCTTACCCTTAATTCACGAAAAACCAAAATCTTACTAACCCATAAGTAAGACTTTTTTGTTGTTCTCTTGTTATGAAGGATGCAGGTTTTTTTTGAAATAAAATTGAGTTTTTCGCTGCCGAATTTAGAAATATCTTAACGAAATTACTTAATTGAAAAAAACATTTACAGTCCTTTTTGCTTCCTTATTTTAGGAGTGCCAAACTTTGCGACAGCCTTTGAAAATTCTCCGTGGTGCCGCCTTCCTTGCTTAAAAGATTAATCTTATGGCCTGGTAATTGTATTTAACCGAAAGTAGGTTGAATACTGGGGGCAATATGAAACCAATTCTTTTTTTAGCAGCGGTACTTTTTTCACAATCACTTTGGGCACAGCTGCCTAACTTTGTCAGAATCAAAGATGTTCAAATTGAGGGCAGTGCCTGTAAGGCACAAACCGCAAATGCGTTTTTATCACCTGATTTGCGCGAGATGAGCATTCTTTTTGACCGATACAGCGTGGATATTGGAAAAGGAACTGAAAATTCAGGCAGCCGTGCTTTAGAAAAAGGCTGTGACATAATTGTTTCCTTAGAGGTCGCTCCGGCTTGGGCTCCTAAAATTGAAAGTCTTATCTATCGTGGATTTGCTAATCTTCCCTCTGGTCACGTCGCTTATCATATTATTAAAATTGATAGCACCGATTTAGGTAACCTAGGAGTTGATATATTAACGTTAAACGGTCCTAAACAGGGTCTATTTGGTCAAGAAGTTAAAGTGAGCTCAATCAATGACAAGTTGGCTTGTATGAAGGCCAGCACCAATGCAACAGTTAATAGAATCTACAAAATTAGAATTCACTCGCGAATTGGGGTTAGAAACCTGTTAGGTTTTTTATCTAAGCCTCAGTCGTCATTAAACGTGGATTCAGCCGATGCGGCTATCCGCCAAGATTTGAAATTGACATGGCAAAAGTGTTTTTGATTTGATGGAGGAATGACGAGTATTTCAACTTTTGATCATGAGCCTCATTGGATCATGATCAAGGAACTAGCCGAAAATCATTCCTTAGCTGAGTTAAAAACATTTATTAATACTTTTGACGATCCCTTTGAAAGAAATCAGCTTTTCCAATTTGCGATTCAAACTCTCAACTTTAGAGATTGGTATAATAAAAATCTCAATTTTTTAATAGAGCTAGGGGACCTGGCGATTTCTGATGGAACGAGATCTTCATTGTCATTATCACAAGAAGAAGACAGAAATGTCTTCAAAGATCAGGTAAATATTCTTTGTTATAATATGGCGGCAAATTTAGCCGACTGTTGGAATGATAAGTTTAGTCGGGGTAACATACACTTTGAAAAAGGATTAGTTTACGCCGAGAAGGCCTTGATGTTAAGGGCCGAGCTGAAAAAAGGGCCCATGCCTTTTAGTATGGCGTTCTGGGCAAAAGGAATGCATCATTTTTTTCTGAATCAAAAACAAAAAGCGATGGAATCTTATGAGTTGAGTTTGGATCACGCTGAGAAGTTTAGTCTGGAAATCGGAAAAACAGTGGATCTTAACGCTGAGGCAGACTTTAGTTTAATTTTAGCTCATGGTTATATTGCTTTGGTAGAGTTTCAAATGGGAAAAACTACAGCATATAATCATTTCGAAAACTCTGTTCACGCTTTCAATGAAATGAAATTGCTTTCGGAAGAATCCAAACAAGATGCGATGGTTGGTCTAGATCAGTTATTGTACGTTAAACATAAATACGTTGATCCAAACTTAAGGTATTGATATTCTTGATCAATGAGTCGTCCAAACTTAGAAGAAAAAATTATATTTTTAGTAGCTTCACAGAATCTTCAGCGTGTGGAGTTTTTTACGGAAGCTATTAAAAAACATTTT
Organism: Pseudobdellovibrionaceae bacterium; assembly: GCA_043720315.1. Classification (GTDB taxonomy): domain Bacteria; phylum Bdellovibrionota; class Bdellovibrionia; order Bdellovibrionales; family Bdellovibrionaceae; genus JAYSSX01. Next base: position 17,332 of record JAYSSX010000313.1, read on the forward strand.
AGTTTAAGCACTATCTATCACGCGAATGATGGCGGAGACTGCCAATTTAAAATTCAAAACCAAGCACCTCACGTACTCATCATTGATGTCGATTTGCCGAAGGTCAATGGCATCGATTTAACCCAGCAGCTGCTGATAGATAAAAAAATACAGGATTTTTCAATAATCATCGTTTCAAGTATTCCAGATACTACTCATTTCGCTGATGAAGTGGTCACTGGAAAGGTTCAGTTTTTACACCAATTTGATCGGGAAGAGGCCTTGGTCCGTTGCGCGGTTAGAGCGCTTAATCGATTAGCGCAAGTTGAAGATACGGAGTATCATTTACGTTTTCTTAATAAGAATGAAATTTTATTTTCGCAAGGTGAAAAAGGCGAAATGGCTTATATCGTGCGCAAAGGCGAACTGAATGTTTTTCGAATTGCTGGAACCGATAAAAAATTATTGAGTATTATTGGTTTAGGGGAATTCGTCGGAGAAATGGCCCACATCAATGGTCAGCCACGCTCGGCAACTGTGGTGGCCAAATCGGAATGTGAATTAATTGAAATACCATTTGGATCTTTTGATACCATTTTATTTTCGAAACCTGCTTGGTCGAAAGCTTTGGTTCAGTCTTTGTCTAAACGTCTTAAAGAGTCTAATGAGCGTAAGTAGTCCGTCGCAAATTGTTCTGTTTATTTTATTTTTACCGCAAATACTTTTAGCTGCTTTCGTGTTGCCTGAAGGAAAACCTTTATATGAGGTGGGTTTATTTGCCGGCGCTGCCGCGGCTTTGGATTACCCAGCCAGTGATCAAAAGCATTTTCGGTGGTTAGCGGTTCCGACAATCACTTACCGTGGTAACATCCTAAAGTCAAATCGAGAGGAGGGGACAAAAGCCCTTTTTTTCAATTCTGAAAACTTCGAAATAAGCTTAAGTGGCGGTGGCTCCTTTCCGGTAGAATCAAAAAATAATTCGGCACGCAAAGGAATGCCAAATTTAGATTGGGTCTTGGAACTGGGACCTAAGAT
>JAYSSX010000314.1:0-4423 GCA_043720315.1 Pseudobdellovibrionaceae bacterium
CCAGCCAGTCCGCGATTTTTTTCTTCGATGCCGGTTTTTATTTTAAAAACTTCTTCAACTGGGCACACTCACCTATTAGAATTGGCCAAAAGCAAAAATGCTAAAATATTATTGGCATCATCTTCAGAGGTTTATGGCGATTCGCCGTTGCATCCTCAAGAAGAAACTAATCGTGGCAATGTCAGCAGCATTGGGCCCAGGTCATGTTATGATGAAGGCAAAAGAGTGGCTGAAGCCTTAAGCATGGCTTACCACAAAGAATATGGCGTGCAGACCAGAATTGCCCGCATCTTTAATACCTATGGTCCACGGATGAGTTTCGACGACGGTAGGGTGATTCCTAACTTTTTTATTCAGGCATTAACTGGAAAACCCTTATCGATTTATGGTTCAGGTGATCAAACAAGAAGTTTGTGTTACGTTTCTGATATGGTGAAGGGACTTTTTTTACTAATGCAAAGTTCTGAAATTATGCCGGTCAATTTGGGCAATCCGGATGAAAGATCGGTCCTAGAGATTTCGAAAACAGTTTTAGATACTTGTGGTAAGGCCAATGAATTGATTTTCAAGGTAGTCCCCGAAGACGAACCTAAAAAACGTAAACCTGATATCAGCAAAGCCGAACAAGTTTTAAAGTGGTCTCCTCATGTGGATTTGGCGGCGGGTTTATCTTATTGCCATTCGTATTTTACAACCGAAATGAATCGATAGTTATCTTTGGCCGTTCTGTGCGGCCATACGTTCTCTCACAATGTCGTGCATAAGTTGCTGTTCAGTCGCATTGGGTTTTCTTTTGTGGTTCACTTCAAAACCATCAGCAAACAATTTATAAGCAATTTCTTCAGCTTTTTTGTCAGCGTAGCCTGGTGTTGCCATTTCGTTTGAATTCTGATGCATTTGTTCTAGAGCGGGTCTAACCTTTTGGAAACCCTCTTCGCTCCATTGATCCCACTTGTATACACCATAGGTTGGTAACCCAACAAACAAGGCAGTTACAAGAGACCAATTGTATACCGATGAGAAGACATTAAAATAACTTTTCCCAAGAATTGTTTTTACATAGGGTTTTAAGGCATCTCGGTTGGCATCAAGTCCGTACCAAGCTATCTTTGCCGCTAACTCATAGGGCATAACGATTCCATTTAATTTCGGCATGTAAATAAAGGCCATTGTCCAACGGAAATACTGTTGTTTAAAGGGAACCAGTACTAAATTAAATATTTTACGTTTCAAAGTAGGGGGAACTGGTTTGTCATTGAAAAGAAATCTTTCCAAACCATTTCTGATAATCGACATTTGCGCCTGTCGATACAATTTCTTGTCATTAAAGCTCATCTCCTTAGTAACAGTAGGATCACTAAGGAAAGTAAGATCAACGAGACGTTTTGCTAAGTTATCTAATTCGTATTTTTCAGTGCTGGTGTCGGTCAGTTCTTTTAAAATTCTTTTCAATTTAAAGGCCTGGTATCTGGCTTTGGTACGACTGGCAAAGGCAAGATCGCTAGTTTTAGGGTCCATTCTATCCATTACGCTATCCGAGAACATAAATTTATTAAACTTCAGATTAAGGTAATCCAGGATTGCGGCGACTTGTACTGGTTCAATTTTTCCATCAGTCAATTTGACAAGAAAGTTTTCTTCTTGGGCATCTAAGGTTTGTTCTTTTTGATCTTTAGGCAAATGAATTTCAAAGCAGCTTGGCGCCGCCAAACTGCTTTGAATTAGAAACAAACTAACAAAAAGAAAAACTAGGTTTCTTAACATTTAAATACTATTTTAAACCTTGAGCCCGACCAATTTTGCCATTTAGTTCAGCCAAAGTTTTAGTCAAGTTCCCTTGAGTCGCATTGATCAATGATAATGATTTTTGATTATTCATACCTGCTATCATTGCTACAACATCTAAAATACCAGAACTTCCTGAAGTACCATGTGCGGCCTTACCGCTGACTTGTTTGGTTTTTTGAATATCAGCCAGTACCGGAGAAATTTTTGCCCAGATTGTCTGACTGTCTTTTAATACTTCTTCGCCTTCTTTTAGGATAACTTTTCCTTGTGCTGCTAATTTAGGTGCAAACATATTAATTGCTAAAGCCGCTGCTGTTAACAAGGCAACTCCGTCAGATGAAACACCAGTTACGCTTTTGATGGTTTCAGCGTACTCATTTTGGTTAGTAATCAAATTTGTGCTGTAATCACGCACTAAATTAGATAAAGCAATAAGATCTTGATTGTTTGGATTAGCCGCTAACATTTCGTTTGAAGTTTCTGAAACCAAAGCACTTAAAGAATTGGCATCAACACGCGATCCTGAAGAGTAGTACTTTATGAACTTATTAAGTGAAATAGTTAATACAGTTAGACCCAAAACAACTCTTGGATCATGAAGTTCTTTTAAGCCTGAATTTGCTGCATAAGCAGAGGCCGCGATAGCAAGAGCTTGAGCTTGAGTTGAATATCGAAGAATTGGATCTTTGATATTTGAATTCTGGATCCCGTTTAACTGAGTAATCAACTTAACTACACTGTCACGAGACTGCATTAGTTCAGTTAGGGTCTTTTCGTCTATCTGCCCCTTAGCATATTCAGCGGCTAACTGTTCACGAGACAAACCGTTTGCAGCGTCAGCAGCCAAAGCAAATTGAACCATGTTAAAAGTTAAAGCGGCTGCCATTGAAGCAGCAATCATTTGTTTTTTCATAATTTCTTCTTTCTTTATGGTGTTTATGATGGATTGGGCTATTGCGATTGGGATGCCGAGGTTGGAAGGTTTCGGGCAGTGCGAGCGTTAATAGTTTGGTTTTAAAGGTCGGGCTTGAAGCTGTGCCCGTGTCTATATATTAAATTGGCGACAACGGGCAGTCAGTGTCTATGAAATTGACAGTTGGCTCGAATGACTTTCATTAAACCTGAGAAGGATAAGAGCGATTGGCAGCAATGGTTATCGGCTTATGATTGTGCAGTGACTCCTGCGAAATAGAAATTGACGTGATTTTTTTATTGAAAATTCCTCTTAATATTCATTTACGGGCGCGATCGCTAACTTTTTTTCGAATTCAAGTGTTTGGTCGATTTCACGTTGGGGCGAAGGCTTAAGGCGTATTGTAGGTGCAGCAAATTGCAATGTGGAACTGTCTGAATCGGCTCAAAAAAAACCTATGGTACAACTTGTTTTATGAAAAATGAATGTGGTGGATCTTTAATACATAGAAAAAGAAAGTCTAAAAGGGTATTGGACTTTAAGAAGTCTACTCATTTAGTTTTAAGACTGAAAGGAAGACTTCCATCTTTTTTTAATCCACGTGATCGGAAACTACGTTTATTGTTTGTTAGAGCTGCTGAAAAAAATGGAATTAAAATTTACCAGTTAATTTTCAATCATACACATTGCCACTCTGTTTTAAAAATGGAAAGCCGGGATGATTACGTTCGATTCATTCGTGAAATTACTTCGAAGTTAGTAGGTTATTTTTCCGTGACTACAAGGTTAAAGCTGAAAGGCATCTTCGACTCTAGGCCCTGGACTCGAATAGTCCAATGGGGAAAAGACTTCAAAAGGGTGAAAAATTATATGATTAAAAATGAAATAGAGTCGGGAACTTTGCAGTTTAAGATCACTTTTATAAAATCAACTTATCGGAATAAAATTCAACTGCCACTTTTTTGCTTCGGATAATAGGCTATTTATTTGGCGATGAAAGAAGTAGTCCAGCAACATATTTCGACACTACGGCGCCGCTAACAAAAGCGCACCTATTAGCCCCAATGTGTAATGGTCGAAGGGCACTGGCAATCGTGCTCCTAAAGTCTACTGCCCGACGAACTCAGTCATATCTTGAATTACTTTACCGCGATCCAGATCGTTGTAGATTTCATGCTTATTTTCTTTGTAGATATTTAAATGTTTTTCACGGCTACCAAATAATTCAAAGTAATTCTTAATTGTTTGCGTACCAACTACTGGATCGTTATCTGAGACTTGCACTAAGACCCTGTAGCTGAATCGACCGGCATGTGCCTTAATATACTCGGAAGCTTTTTCAGCACCCAGGTAGGTGGCCGCAGACATACGGTCATGGCGAAAGACATCAGTCTTGTACTCAGCTAGGTATTTGGGATCGCGGGTCAGTTGAGTGTCTTCTATTTCATTTCCTAAAGTTAATTTAGGTAAAAATCTTTCTACCCATAGTGATCCAATTTGTTTATACAAAGGTACCTTGAGAGCCACCGAATACATGGGGCTACTTAAGACCACTGAACTTTTTTGAAATCGATTTAATTTAATGAGACCGTTAGTTAAAATCAGGCCACCCATTGAATGCCCAAACAAAACTAATTTATCTTCATTGATGGAAAATTTCTTAGCGGCAAAATTAAAGAAACTCTCTAGGTCATAAATGTAATCTTCAAATTGGTCAACATA
>JAYSSX010000315.1:0-8635 GCA_043720315.1 Pseudobdellovibrionaceae bacterium
GTTACGATGCTGGAGCATTAACCTATAATGCTGGCTTGATTCCTAATATCCAATTTTTTAAAGGGACTTTTACCGGATCTTGTGACCGACACGACAAATGTTTAACTCAAATCGGAAGTGATACGCATGAATGTAACAGTGAATTTTATGAAAATATGCGAAATGCTTGTAATTCGAAATATAAATGGTATCAACCCGTTGAGCGCGCAATCTGTCGAGATACCGCTTACCAATATTATTTTGGTGTTGAAAATTTTCAAACAGACAGTAAAACCAGATCCCTTCAAAGCGCTTCCAAAGTAGCCAGTGTAAGATTAGAAAGCGACATTAATGCAGACTACTGCATAACTTCTGGTGAAGCCTCAAATCTTTATTCTGCGGGATTAATTAATCAAATTAACAATACATTTTTAATTTATGCAGGCCGAATGCCCACGTTGTTTGAATTTTTTAAATCCGTAAACAGTGGGGACATCGTTTATGATAGGGCCGGTTGGAATAATATTCTTGTAGGCAATGCGCAAGCTGCTTATTACCAGCAACCGCCTGAAGTTGGAATTGCAACATCACAAGATTATAGCTCTTTTAACGTCGTTGCCAGCCCTATACAATATAATGTCTCTTATGTTTGGAACATAGGAGGATCAAGATACTATTCGACGTCGGTATCTTACCCATTAATAATGCCCATGTATGACTATGGTTGGACTATCTCTGGCTACCTAAAGGCAACTAATCTAACTACAGGCGCAAAAAATGCAAAAGTTTTTACTCAGTACATTTGGGAACAAGGCTGGTGTGCATCTAATTCTGGAATGAACTGTCTTTAATTGTAAAATAGCCAAATAGCCGGCCATTTGTGGACTGCGAGGTAAGTCAGTGTGGATATTTTCCCGCTGATTTTGCTGAGAACCTATTAAAAAGGAATAAGGTACCCAATGACTCAGCTAGATTCTTGCAGTTGTTTAAGACATGAATACACAAGCAAAAAAAGAACTCTCATTATTGTTGGGAATTGGCTCTATCTTGTCCGTGGCTCTTGGCAAAAAAAAATGGGCGAGAGGTTTGGGATTAAGCGCAGCCGCATTGGCCGTTTCTAATTTTAAAAAGCTTGATTCATTCAGAGGTAAAGTTGTAGTTATTACCGGTGGATCTCGCGGTCTTGGATTAGCCTTAGCCCGACGATTTGCTATTGAAGGCGCTCGCGTTGCTCTGATCGCCCGCGATACGAATGAGTTAGAGCGCGCTAAACATATTTTAGAAATGCATACCAGATCTTCGCACATTTTACTTTGTAAGTGCGATATTACTGACGATGACCAACTATCGATGGCATTTGGAAATGTAATTAGCATGTTTGGAGAGATCGACGTGTTAGTTAACAATGCCGGTGCGATTATTGTAGGACCTTTTGGTTCTATGGAGATGCAAGACTTTGAAGCGCAAATGAATTTGCACCTTTATGCCAATATTCGCGCCACTAAAAAAGTCCTTCCTCATTTTCGCCGTCGTAAAAATGGCCGCATCATTAATATTTGTTCTATGGGTGGTAAAGTCGCCGTTCCGCATATGCTTCCCTATGACACTTCAAAATTTGCCTTAGCTGGTTTTTCACAAGGCCTCGGTTCCGAACTAGCCATGGAGAATATTACGGTAACCACAGTTTACCCGGCGCTGTTGCGCACAGGATCGCCGATTCAGGCGGTGTTTAAGGGAGAGGCTAAAAAAGAATTCAGTTGGTTTGCTAATGCAGATGTCTTCCCCGGATTATCTTTGGACGCAGATATCGCTGCAATAAAAATCATCCAGGCTTCGCGCGAACGTCGTACTGAATTGATTCCGTCCTTTGTCGGAAGAGCCCGAATGTTTACCGGCGCCTTATTCCCAGAACTTATGAATTACACAATGAGTTTTATCAATCGTTTGATGCCAACCGGAACATTAGGACAGTACCGTACTGGAGCCCAGTGCCTAACTAGCGATACGTATTTAACCGAAGGTTTACAACAAGCTTCACAGAAAGCAGAAAAAGATCTTAATCAAAAACAGAAGAATGATCCCGATTTCAACCTCGGCTTACACTAATGTATTAAAGATTTTTCTTAGTGCTTTAAAGAAATAAGGCGATTGATTTTACGAGGTCCACGCGCAATAGCGCTGTCGGGAACGTATTTCTTAAGTTGGTCTTTAATCACATTGTAAAAAACTTCCGTCGTAGTAATTGGGTTTCCATACACAACTAAGTTCGGCATCCAGCTGATATCAGAATTGCTGTTTGCTACTGCGTAAGAGAATTTCCCGTTAACCGTTTTATAACCCATAAAAGCCATTGCATGGTCTTCAGTTTCAAAAGCCGCCGCATATCCGCGGTCTAAACTGTAACGAACTAATTCTAAAACCTGACTTCGTTTGGGAACTCCAAATACAGTCAAAGAATCCTGAACTGAAAATCCCAATTCCAAATCATCAGGATAATCTTCTTGTGAGGCGATCATGATCATCAAAGGTTTGCCCGTTTCCGGAACCAACTCGGGGTTAATCATCTCTTTGAACAATTGCGAGCGAGGAATTGAATGCCCACCAAATTGAGTTTGAGTCTGAACCCAAGCTCCACTTTCTGTGTATTTTTTCATCGTATTCTTAATTAAAGTAACAGCTTCGAATTCGGTCATATTTTCTTTAACCAATCGATTTTGTAAATTTTCTGCAACTGAAAGTGGCATATCAAAGGTGTCATCATATTTCGAATAATTAAACGACGCACTTTTCGGATATTGAAATGGAATTGTGCTGGTCAATTGCATAAAGTCCCTAACCAGTAATCCATGTTTTTGCAAAACCATCATATATTCACTGACGAAACCACCTTCATCAGTGATGTCGCCACCAGAGTATTTTGTTTTAGTTTGAAAAACGGTAAGAAATCTTTCATAAATATTTAACATCTGAAGATCAACACCAAGTTCGGTAACTAAAGACATTTTGGCTTTTGATTCTAAATTCGATTCGGCGATAAAGGCACCCGCGTGCGCCCAACAATTTCCAATATTTTGGATTCGCCCACTAGTTAAGGGCAACAGATTATCTGCCCAGGCCGAAGTGGTAACACTTAAAAATAGTATTCCGCTAAGTATCAAATTTTTCATTCTAAATCCTTCTAGTTTGATACCCTTTATCTTCTTAAATCAAATCCAATTCCGTCAACTGATACATCCTTAAACTTTACAAATTTAAATAACTTAACTGATTTTTTAATGTGGTTGTTGACACGATTTAGCAAGCCCTTGCAAATCAGCGCTTAATTTCCTTGTAACCATGACTTAATGGAAACAGCAACATCTTCCCAGCCAGGACCTGCAATGGTCCAATGGTCACGACCTTCTAATAATCGAAACTCAGTATAATTTAAGTCACCTGACTTCAATTCATAACGTTTTAAGGCTGCGTGCAAGGACTTCGGCACCGTTACATTGGACCCAGTTCTTTGCCTTCATTGGTTGCCTGAACATCTGCATCGAAATTATGGGCTTAGCAAAAAATGAAGCTTTATTCATTGCCACCAGCACACAAGCATTAATAACCTGCTCGGGATGATTTGCAATAGGATCCAATACCATAGGTTTACTTCTAGCAAAACATTCGGAAAGACTCGAAAACCCACACTGAGTAATTAACCTACTAAATTTATCAATTAATGGTAATCCATTCGCATCTAAGCCAAACTCATTTTTTTCTTCGTAGACATATTTCAGTTTTCTAGTCTTTTGCTTAATTTCTTCCGAGTAAGTACTGCCGCTGCCAATGACTCCTACTTCATGAACAGCCGAACCCTGTCTAGAAATTAAAAATTCGGACCTAACAATAGGTGGAATGAATTTAATTTTTTTATTATATTCAGCAAGTTGATAAAAACTGGGACTGAAAACAATATCGCAAAATAACTTTTGCAAAAAATAATCAAACCACTCAAAAAATACGAACCGAATATTCATTAAAAGCGAAAATTTAGAAAAATTCTGCCGCCAATGATGAATAATAAAGGGCGTTTGTGAAATGGAAGCCAAAAGTGACGCCTTAAAGAAATAGGATAAAAAATGATAGTCAGAATCTACAATACAAACCAGATTTGACTGATTTTTTAAATGCTGGTGAATGTAGACAGAGTTTTTTATCCAAACAGCAACGGCCCAAAGCTTGTGAGCTAAATTTATTCTAGCGGCTCTTCCGGTTTCCAAACCATCGATTTCAAAATAGGAGGATAATAAATGAAGTTCAAATTCAAAATGTGGAAGTTTAGATTTAAAAAAGCTTATTCCTGATCCCCAAGTAAAAACTATAATTTTACTACTGCTATCCAGATTTAGAATTTGTTCGATAATCGCCCAAGATCTTGTTGCATGCCCTAAACCCCAACCCGAAACTAAAAATACATATTTCTGTTCAACCATTATTCTGCCAGACTGAACACCAGGCTAAGGGGCCGGCCTTTTCAAAACGCCAGCCTTTTGCGGAGAAAATTTTCGAAATAAAATGGCTAGTATGTACCGGGCACCCACGTAATTGATGGAACCATTGATACCCTAAACCTATAACTCCCCCGCGAGGGTGAAGAATCACCAAAACGCCGCCGCGTTTTAACTTTTTCTGGGCCGTCTTTACCAGTTCCGAAGGTTTAAGAGCAAATTCCAATACTCCGGCGATCAAAATTTTATCAAAGTAATGATTTTCGGTATCGGCAACTTCCGCCAGCTCTGCATTAACCCCAGAATTATTTGCAACGGCAATCATCGCAGGATTGCTATCAATACTCATTAACTGGGAAACTTTATCTTGAATTAGCAATGAATAATATCCACTTCCGCAACCGACTTCAAGTACCGTATCCTGGGGTTGCAATTCCAACGCATTCAAGATTTTTGAAGATTCTTGGGCTCTTATTTTGCTCCAAAGTCCGGACTCGGACTTCTTTTGGTAACAAACAGATTTTGCCGAAAAATAACGATTTACTTTTTCTACCCAAATCATATCATATTCATTATTCATGGCAAAATATACTATAGATGAAAACCCAAGAACGCTCAAGAATATTAGGACCTACTGGCAAGATAATATTTTGACTTGGGAAAATTCACGCTACTCTATCAGCAGCTATCTTAACCCCTTCTCGTTTCCAATCAGGAAAAGGCTAAAAATCGGTTCGCGCTGGTTAATAGACAACCATAACGTCGCTGACCATTGGTTAGAATTGGGTTGCGGTTCGGGACGTCTATTACAAAGTCTTCAAAAAAGTATTAAAATTAATTACCTGGGAATAGATTTTGCGGATTCAGCCCTGCAGATAGCTAGAAAAAAATATCCTGCTACCGAAATCCAATTTATAAATACTGACATTTTAGAATTCAGAACTTCTCATAGTTATACAGGAATCATTGCCCTGGGAGTTGCCGACTGGATTCCATTATCCCTTTTAATGCAAAATCCAACCTATACCTCCGTAAGCAAAGTTATAATCAGTTTTAACCAAAAAAAAAGTGATTTTGTTTATGATTTTTATCACAGATATTTTAGAAAGGCCGTTGGACAAAGGGACTATCCAATTAGATATTCGCAGAAAGAATTTGTAACCGAAATGAATTCACATGGATTCAAGTTACAAAAAATCAGCGGACATGGACTAGGATCAGGAAAAATTGCCTTTTTTACAAAAGAAATTCGTTCTTAATTTTTAGGAATTGTTTATACCTTTTAAATCGCCAAGGATCTTGTGTATCTTCACTTACAGAGCTGGCCGGATGGATAACCATCAATTTTGTAGTATCCTTGCTAGTTAGAAGAAATTCCGCAGTCATTATCTTTTCGAATCCCAATTCTTCTTTATAGTTTGTTCTAAAGGCCCAAAAACTTCCTAACTTGGCCGTCGGATGTAATACTGATTCCTGCGATCTTATTTGCAAAATTTTATTTCTTAATAGCAGTGGCGCTAATAATTTTCCAATACTAGGAATAAAGTGAATGTATTGATGTGACTCTAAGATTGAAAAAGCCAGGCCTAATTGTTTCGAAACCTCAACTTGAATAGCAAACTGATCGGAAACAAAACTTCTCTCATACCTACCTAGTACGAGATCACGAAATCCAACCGCTCGATGGGCTGACTTTACGCCAGATGTCAAATTAAAATGAAAACTAATATCGACCGAATACTTTTTTAGTTCATCTAAGAGGTATTCAGTAAATGGAGCATTTACAATCAGCGAAACCCGACCAACCAATCCACACTTTACCAACAGTAAGATGGAATCATTAATAGGTTTCGAAAGTCCCCAATCATCGGCTACGAATATTTTTTGCACTCATTAAGTCTAAATGAATTTTTAAAAAAGTTTAACTTTTAAAATAAATTGTTACAATGGGACATGTAAAAAATTTTTAATGGAAGAGCGGTTTTCTGTCTGGCTCTTTTCGCGATCATTTTTTTACTATTTTCAGATATTTTTAGCTTCGCTCAAATGAACGTTTATTCGGAGCGCGACTACTTTAGATCTATCGACTTGATAAATGGAAATTTAATTTGGCATGGATCGGAACTTAGCGGAGGCGGATTTAGTCCAGGTCCTTTTTTTTATTATCTTATCGGACTACCTACTTATTTTTTTGGATATTCTGGACTTATTGCACTTGAAATTGGCCTTCTCAGTTTAGGAATGGTTTGTCTTTGGCAGTTTCTCAATCTAATTTACAACCCTCGGCTGGCTTGGATCGCACTATTTATATTATTGAATTCCAATGTTGTTATTTTTGATTTGATTTCCGTTTGGAATCCCAGTTTCATCTTTTTCTTCTGGGTAGTACTTGCAATTTCACTGGTACTGACAACAGATAGGGTATACGGAAGAATTGCCTGGCCAATATTTTGCGTAACTTTAGGTTTAACAGGCCAGATCCATGTCTTGACGTTCTTTTGGTTTCTACTCCCCATCATTTATTTTTCCCGAAAAACAATTTCAACTAGAAAACTTCTTTCTGGATTGGGAATAATTTTTTTGATCCAAATGCCTTTTATAATCTGGTACACGATGAATCGAAGTCAGTTCACTTTACTGCCCCCCTTGCAAGCGATTCAAAATAAAAACAGCATTTTGGAATATCTGTTTTTTGTATTTGGACTTAATTTGGGCCATGTCGAAAAGTCGATAATCATTAGTTCCGTTCAGAAATTTTTCGACTATAAGACGATTGCCGTTTTTATCGGTATTTTCATTTTTTCTTTTTTCACAGTTGAACCCAGAAGCCCTAGTCTTAAAATAACCAAGTGGGCTTTGTTGTCCGCCTTTTTGTTAGCATTTGGATCACTTATCGCAAATTCGATGTCGCATTACTACATTCCATTTATCGGTCTACTTATTTATTATTGTTATTTAGTTCACATAGGCCTTCCGCAGAAAAAGAGAAATGTTTTTGAATCTATTATATTCGCAACCTATTTTATAATTTCTCTTTACTTGCTGTTTTCGAATCAATTCATTTTTAGTCTATTTCCGTGGACAAAAATGACCCTGATTTTTGCGATTTCCGCCGCGGCAGCACTTTTTTATAAAGACAAGAAAATTCTATTTTTATTTTTACTACTCGCCTTTTCCATCCAGACGCAAGTGATAGATCATAACTTACAAATTGGAAACAAATTTCTCTTCCCAAAATCCACCGCAGAAAAAATAGCAGCTATCATTTATGAAAATACTGGATGGGAAGCCGACGAAATGAAGAAGCGAGTCCTCTTCTTACCTCAAGGCGGAGCAAAATCCCTAGTCGCCTCCTACCATGAGCATGTTCAAAACCGTACTGCAAACGTGGATACAAACGCCACCGGATATATCGTTGCAATCCAACCGCCAAATTTAGAGGAAGGCACTAAAGGTAATTATAATTGGATAAATTGGGTTAACCAAAAGCAAATTAAAATTACAAAAGAGGACGTAGTAGACGGCAATTTGCTTTTGAAATATGAAAAACTGACTCAGTTATTTCCCAATAAAATTCAAAACCATGGCGAAGCTTACCCAAGACAGCAGGACAACTATGCCAAACAGTTCCAAGGCTTCAAAAGGTATAGTGTGCCGACTTATGACTCACAAGGGCCAAATTTTTTTATCTATTGGGATGAAAGTGCCAAGGAAGTTATCCTGTTTTCCCATGAACTTGCAGTTACTCACTCGATGGGACCGGGACTATTTCTTAGCGAACCTACATTGACCTTTCTTTGTAACTCGCAATTGAAGTCTATCTCCATGCCAAATATTGGATTTCCTCCGCACCGTTCCTATTATACAAAAGTGGAATTCAGTGTATTGGCTCCGGTATGGTATTTAGTAAGCGATTGTTCTGAATTTAAACCGATAAAATTTACCGCTAAGAAACTATTTTTGATGGGCCGCCGAGCCGAACCAAATCCCCAAAACCGCGTTTTGACGGCCTTTGATTTTGAATATACATTTTAATGCCCTGATCTTATCTTAAGCCATTGATTTAACGAATTAGGTTCAGCGTTTTATAGGCGGGGCCACATAGCGTCAGAGTAGAAAAAGATCACCCATCCATAGGTCTTGTTGTCTGATTAATTTATCAAGACAAACCA
>JAYSSX010000316.1:0-2225 GCA_043720315.1 Pseudobdellovibrionaceae bacterium
CAACACCAAACTCGATGGCCCAATCGCCATTGTGTTAGGCTCTGAGGGCGAAGGCATCCGCCGCTTAACCGCCGAAACTTGCGATACGTTAGTGACGATTCCCATGTTTGGCTCGGTGGAAAGCCTCAACGTCAGCGTTGCCAGCGGGATTTGCCTGTATGAGGCGAGAAGGCAGCGGGGGCTGGGGAAGGTTTAGTTTTTTAATTTATTATCAAAATATCTATGCGAATCTGTAATTTTTAAGATCGTTATTAATCGTAGAGCCTTTGTAGTAGTTCGCATAATCAAAACCATTGTCTGATGAGTAGTGATTATTAGTCGGTTGAGAGACAGCCCATTTTTCAAAAGCAATCCATTTAGCTAAAACAAAATCCATGGCAACTTGTGCTGATTTATCACTAAACTGATTCATGCAGACAGCAACAACTGAAGATTGACCATACCTTAATGCTTGCCCATATCTGCTGGTAGTGTATCTATCTTTTTTATCGATCGGTTTTTCTTTGCGTAGCTTATCTATTAGCATTAAAACTTCATATCCAAATGCATATCTTTCCACATCGGTTGTTTTTAATAGGCTTTCGAAAGTTTCTTTTTTGAAATATTTTGCTTTATTTGCACGAGCTTGACTTGCTTTATATTCTCCAGCTAGTGCTACCGCAACTAGCTTTTCTCTACTGACAATTATGTTTTCAGTAATATATCCTGCTCGCTTACCATCGCTAAACTCACCGCGCTTTCTTTCGTAGTACAAGCCATATTTTTCGAAAAAAACCTTTTGTAGGGTGATTTGAATTTCATCATTCGATCTGCGATCTGATTCATCTATTTTTGTTTGTGAATTACTGGCTTTAGAGATTTCACTGATAAGCTCAACGTTCAAATTCTTTGTTTGGCTCTTTGAGACTTCAGGGAAAGTAATTATTCTTACGAGAACTTCTTTGTTTTTAAATATAGAGAAGTCTTTTTTATCTTTGCATTCTTCATAAATACGGCCTAACGTATATGCCGTTTGACCGCCATTGATTAGCTGCGGGTTTTGAAGCACGGCTTGAGCTTTACCTTGCTTTGCAGTATCTGTGCTAATGCGTGTTCTATTTGCAACAATCGTTATCCCGTTATTGAATAGAGCAAATTCGTTATGCGAGTTATCTTTTATAGATCGCTCAATATCTTTGTTCACAGGGTTGGTTTCAAGCTCTAGAAAGCTTCTTGGGTTGTACTTGAGAATGGAATTTCGATAAGTGGACATAATACGTCCTATCTCTAAAGTAGGCACAAATAACAACTTAATATTTGTTTTAAGTGATTCGCTTTTAGCATCATAGTCAAGGTGCGAATCTCCCTTTAAATTTGATAAGTTAATTTCAATTGTTAAGTTTGGATCGCTGAAATATGTGCCATTAATTACAGGAAATAATAATTCCGAATAAGTTCTATTGTGTGGGAATTGTTCAGTCGGATAGCCGTCAATTATTTTTGTAAGGACGATTTCTTTTAAATGCTCAGCATTTCCTAAGAGAATAATTTGTTTATCAAATTCCCCGATATTCGGTAAGTTTCGGATTGCTTTCTGAAGCCCCTTGGTAATTTTTTCGTTATAAGGTAAATTGTTTTCATCAAGCCTTTCGCCATTTAGGATTCGTTTTACTTGCATTTTCAGTAAATCGTTAATATCTATTTTTTCTTTTGCAAAGTTTTCTGCATTTTTCCGGAATTTTGATTGAATTAAATAGATTTTTTTTAATTTCTGATCTATATAAAAAGCGTCAATACCCCCATCTTGTATGCCATCTGTAACAAATTTTTCCCTATCATTAAAGTCAATTAAGCCAAATCTTGCTTTAAGAAACAAGTGAAGCAATGCTTTGGATCTTGCATTGATAATTGCATTATGATTTGAGGAGTCGGGATTGTAAGTAGAGTCACTTGGAGGAGCTTCTGCTCTTAAGGAATCAAGAACTTTGCACAAAGTTGAGTATGACCGTTTATTGCCTTCATTAGAACTCATAAATGCTCCAACAGTTTGATTTTTAGATGAATTACAAGTCTACTTCAGAAAATTAAACATTTACATAAATTTTTACCAAATGTAGTTTCTTCGGGGATTGTGTCAATCTCGCCTCAGGGCGATCTTGCCATCCTTCCGCCTGACGGCTTCAGGACCGTTAGTGCTTCGCCACTAACGTCCAAGCGAGCAGTGCTCGCTTAGTCGAACCCAGCGG
>JAYSSX010000317.1:0-7476 GCA_043720315.1 Pseudobdellovibrionaceae bacterium
ATAGGGCAATAAACTATAGACCTTGTTATTTTAGATGAAACCAAACATGAGTTTATAAATTGTAAATTCTCAAACCAAAGGAAACTTTATGAAACTAAAATTTGTAGCAATCTGTCTTTTGAATCTAATCTGCATCGGCGCATTCGCAAGCGCGAGAATTGATCAAAGGACATCAAAAACAAAAGATGTCGCCTTTAGCGTCGTTGAAAATGATCTTGAAAATGGCACAACTAACCCATTGTCTTGTATCAGCCAGATTACAATATTTAGTGTAGATAGAAATAACGCCCAAGCCTATGTAGTATCTGACCTGAAAGTAGTTAAACTAGCAGAATGCAATGTTGAGGTATCCTTGAGCGATCTTCAATTAAAGTCTGGAGATGGATTAAAAGTAGAGGTCTTGACAGAAGGTTTACCGTATAAATCCGGAAGGGACTTCAACTTTAGATTTTCGCCTTTAACGATTAATGGCGGCATTAGATTTGATGGTTTTGATTTTACCTTGTCCACGTCTAGTCGGGCCCATTATGCGGTGGAATTTTCCAGCCAAAACGGCCGTTTAATTTTGATAAACACGGAACTTAAGTAGTATTAAAGATAGTTTTAACATCTAGACACTTAAATACGGATTTACTTTTTTTAACCAAACCAAAGAGAATTTTATGGCAACGATCAATACTTTAAAAGCAATTATACTTACATCAGCTGCTTTAGTCAGAATATAAAGACTTCAATTAGATTTGATTGCTCATATCACCACTTAGTTGGATATGCAGATAAAAGCACTGATCGTTTTCAGAGCTCTAAAATTTACGCTAGTGACTTTTTTCATGTCGTTGAGGCTATCGATGTACCATCGGCAGAAAAAAGGCAGCGGAAAATCTTAGCAAGATATGTGAAGAGGAAAATCAAAGAAATAGTGATAGGTCCTCAAGTCCAAAGGACTATTTTCGTAGGGAATATGTGCCAGGTTCGGCTAGATGTACTCGGCATTAAATGGCCTACCTAGATGAATAATCTAGGTAGCTAGTGTCACTGATAGCAAAAAACTTTCAATATGTGCAGCCTGTATAAAATTCTGTACATAAAGAAATAGTCGAATTAGAGTATTAGTATGACCGTTTTTCAATTTACAGATTACCGAGAGTATTTAAAGAATTGGATTTCGCTACGTCCCAACAAGGGTAGGGGGCAGATCAACACCATTGCGGAGAAGTTAAATGTAAACGCAACATTGATTAGTCAAATCCTTTCCGGGAACAGACAGCTGAGTTTAGAGCAAGCTGTTAATTTGGCAGACTTTATCAATTTAAACGAAGTAGAGTTAGAATATTTTATTGTCTTAGTTAATTTGGATAGGGCTGGTTCGGAAAGGCTGAAAAATATATTTTCGAAAAAAATTGCTCAGCTTCAATTGGAAGCCAAAAAAATAAGTCAAAGGGTCAATGCAAATCTAGAGCTTTCGGAAGAATCTAAAGCTATTTTTTATTCCTCTTTTTTATATTCTGCCATTAGGCTTTTTTGTTCAATCGATGAGGGCAAAACAGTCGAAGATTTGCGGAAGAAATTCAATATCAGTAAAAATCGATTGGATGAAATTCTTTCTTTTTTAGAAAATGAAGGTTTGGTTAAAAAAGATAAGAAGTTCTATAAAATGGGGACGCAGTCGACGCATATTCCACAGGATTCGCCATTTTTATATCGTCATCACACTAATTGGAGGCTGCAAAGTCTGAAAAAAATTGATCAGGTCCAAAGTGATGAACTGATTTTTACCGGGCCGTTTTCATTAGATGAGATTACGTTTCATAAAATTAAAAATGAAATTCTTAATTTAGTCACTAATGCCAGCAAAAATGTGAAAGAAGCTAATCCCAAAAGAATAGGTTGCTTGAATATAGATCTGTTTTGGTTGGATTAAACTGTCCATGAAATCATTTATGAGAAAATCACAGATGAGCTGGGCACAATCAGCTTCAAAAGCCGATGAATATCAACGAGGATTGCGCCCATGCTGCAGAGCCATTCTATGCAACGCAATATGCTGGCATGGTCAAAATAGTCAGTCATTTTGAATTTAAATCAATTTTAATGCCATTTTGCACCAGTCAAATTGGTTCCCTTGATTGGCACAGGAAGAGCGCATAGCGTACTGTGACATTATATGGCTAAAACAAAGCCTTCTCGACAATTCAGTCGCTTCAACACAAATGTAAACAGACCTTGTCCAGGCATGACCTCTGCACTTTATCGTATTAAATAAAAGAAGTGGATTTGAATAGACTTACTACTGGATCAAAATAAAAAGGAAGTTAAATATGAAGCAAAAATGTTTTCTATTTTTTAGCGTATTGAGCATGGCATTGATTTACTCCCCCTCCTATGCACATTTAGAAACTGCTTTTAAACTTAGCATAAGTTCTAAATCTGCCACGATCTGGAATGGATGTTGGGCGGGCGTTCTTCCAGCGGATGTCGCCGTTAATAAATTTATCGAAAGTTTAACGGAGGGTACTTACGTTTGTGCAAGTGCCGAAGTTTCGAATCCCGTAAGTACTGGACTAACCGGTTGTAACAATCAAATTGTGGCAGTTTACTCCCTGACTGACTGTCGTCGTCTATAAAAACCCTGACTTTTAATTTGAAAAACTGTTAGCTGAACTTTTCACTGATAGGATAAATGTGCTTTCTTGATCAACGACGATCTTTAATTTGGTCGACAAAACTCATACATTTTTTTCTGCAAAAAATTGAAAGGCAAAATTTTTGGAACGCCGATAATGAAAAAATAGTGCTTCAGAATACTCAGATCTAATTAAGCCCCAGAGGGAAAATGCATTTTTGCAGTAGCAAGAGCGAATAACAGCCAATGCATTACTGGCAGCGGTGGATTAGCGGCAGTGAGCCTTCCTGGCCGCGGTAACAGAAGTTGACCAAAACGTCCTCCTAGCTGATCGAACTGGTCCCAAAGGCTTTGGCGATTCGTAGAGCAGGACAATAGTCGCGGCGTATCAGTTACACATGCGATCATCAAATGATCACCACAGTTGCAAAGCATGGCTTAAGCCCATGTCCCAGTCAAATCAGCAGACTAACCTTTCCCAGCACCACGAACCTGAAAATACCACGCTCTACAAACTGATCCAAGCCAACTGGCTCACGTTCCAAGAACAAGTTCAATACGACATGGGGTTCCCGCTACCAGATTTTGTGCTCAAAGAATTCGAAGAGTTTGGTGGTCCGTTGCTATTGCCGAAGAGTTTGTCAGCGTAGCTTTGGCAAAAATTGTTAAAGCTCATGGAGCGATGCGACCAGATCAGAAAATTCACAAGATCAGTTTCACTAAATTCTAACCAGCCATTGTTTTCAGTTTTAATTTGTTTTAGCCAGGGATTTAGTTTTTCCGATTCTTCTTTTGCGAACGTATCACCTTCAATCTTATAATTCCCCAGATATTTTTTAACCTAATGTTAAACTATTGTTTGAATGCAGTTCTAAATAGGAACGTATCGAATTTTTTCAAGGATGGATTAATACGCCATCTACAGGGTTCTGTAAAAGCGGCGTAAAAACAGACGAAGCCTTTTTAAAACTATTTAGAGGTTGACTGCTACAAAGTGAATTCTAGAAGACTTCTTTTGCATTACAGATCCGCACTTTCGATTAAACCCGCAAACCTCCTATATGAAGGTTCAAACGCGAAGACCTTACAAATCTGAAAAAATGGCTTATTGGTCCGCTATAATCTACAACTGGAAATTTTACATATTCTCTATTTCTTTTGCTCGAAGTTAAAATTAAATTTTAATTTTTCTGGATTTAAATCATTTAAGCGTAGCATTTCTTTAAACGATTTAGTTGATACCATGACCACTGGAATTGTCACATCAAAATCCATCTTCATGGCGAATGGGCTGCCGACTTGTTCTGAATTATTTCCAACAATTATGCCGACGGCTCCGGCGTCGACGGCACGTTTAATTTTTTCATTGAACGATACACGTCCCCGAGAAATAAGTGCGACTTTTCCTTTAATTTTTTCCTTTAGATCATTTGTAAATTCTTGATCCGCAAATCCTACAAAGATTCCAGTTGAAAGCACATCGGCATCTGGAAATTGAACGGCAGTTCGGGATCCACCAACAGCCAGAAATTCATATTCGATATCAACCATCTTTGCGACAACTTTTGCGTCTTCAATGGTTCCATTAAGGCCCGACATGTTTTGCCAAATTTCACTATGATCTGTATAACCCCAATGGTCAGCGTCGTCATAATGCGTGTACTTAATTTGCAATGGTAGTTCACTGGCCATGTATTTGTAAGCAGATTCAGTGGTGTCACCTGGGTCAAACTCGCCAGTATAGCCGAAATATTTCAGCTGCGGATATTGCTTTAGCGTCGATAAAACTTGGGCTGGTGTTACGACGGACCGAGCTGGTACCAAATTTAAAGTTTTCTCGGCCAACTCTTTGAAGCTTTGATTTTCAGATAACATAATGACCTGACAGTGATCTGTTAGCAGATCGTGCCTTTTGATGCCTTCGGCCTCAAGTCTATCGTATGCATCTAAACACGCGTCTTGTGGATATTTAAAATCTTTGCCCATGGCTGATTCTTGCTTCCAGATACTTATTGCTTTGACATGAAATTGTTCATTATAAAAGAAATCTAAACCATTTTGCGCATCTATCAGCGACTTTACGAATTCCGGATTTAACTGTTTTTGTTCGTTGAATACACATCGGGAGCAGCCTGATTCATTTAATATTATTTGATTAAGATCCGGCCAAGAACGCGTTACCGATAAATTTGTTTCGATTATTTGATAATACAGCTGTAGTCCGCAGATGTTTCGGTCTTTGTATTCTACACAATGGTCATTTTTAAATAATTCTTTAAAAGTCTTGATTTGCGCTTCGGCACTTGGAAACGCAGTAAAAAAATGTTTAAGTTGTCGTAAATTAGATTTTATTCGGTAATAGGCAAAATCTGAAAAGTCTTTAATTGGAGTCCCTGATACTGTATGTACTGATTTAAGGCTTTCAGGAAACATGGTTATATAGCGTCCAGCCAGCCAGCCCCCGAAGCTTTGGCCAAATAATATCCATTGAGAATTTGTACCGAAAAACATTTTTCTAATGGCTTCAGCGTCGTGAACAATTTGTTCGCCGCCATAATACGAGGCCTCCACGGCTGACTCAAGATCTGTAATGTCTCTCGGTTTATCGGAACAACCAACGCCTCGCTGATCCATATAAATGATACCCAAACTAAATTTGTCTTCAATATTTGAAAATATGCTATAGGAAGCATAGTCTTCAAGCATTGGGCCGCCGTTGAGGAATAACATGGGCTGTTGCGTTTCCTTCCGTTTTGTATACCAAAAAACATTAATTTTTTTCTGGTCAGGATTTTCAAATCGTTCGGGAACAGAAATCCAACCATATCGGTAATGCGACTTAATCGTTTCAATATGCTTCAGGCACGTTTCGCTTCGACCCGATGGCACCGTAATTTCTTCCAATGGTTTAATGATCTCTATCGGAGCGGCGTTGGCAAAACATCCATAAATAAGTGCCAAAATAATAACAATGGATCGATTTAAAAGCTTATTCATGTTTACCCCTTCAAAAGGTATTTGATTTTGACACCGTTGCATAGTCCTTGGGTTGAATTTCCGATAGCCATGCTGAGAACTAAAATAAAGGATATCTTATACAGTTTGCAATTAGAATTAAACTTTGCAAACAGAGAGCCGGTGTTGGCCCACTGGCAAGTGAAATTAAAATGGACCGACAACACTTTTTACTAAGCGACAAATGACATAGTCATCGCTAAGAATTTTGTCTGTTTTTATATCAACAATAATGGCGTGGGCTGAGTAAATTTCAGTGACCGTATTGCCCACTTTTACAGGTGCCATCACTTCCTGTTGTTCTTCAAATATAATGTTGGCCTTTTCTACATTTGTTGCAGAGCCCTTGTTCACTAATATTTTGCCTGCAAGTTTCAGCAAAACTGTTGGTGGTTTCATTGCGCCACCGTTAGATTGCTCTAAGCGATATTGAATATTCGAGTCTGGACTAGCGCAGTTTTGACTTTTCGCCATTACTGCTAAAGAGGCAAACATGCCTAGGCTTAGAAAAATAATTGCTTTCATAAAATCTCCGTTTTTTTTATGTTAAATTACTAAATTAATCTTGGCTTAAGTTACCCGTGTTGCCAGCGACATTAAATACATAATTTGTGAATAACAGCCAAAGATCATTACTAATTTGTAAGAAGAAAAAATGCCATTTCGATTTATTGAGTTCTAAAGATTAAAATAGAAAATTGCATCATCAGCCTGTCAATAAGTTAGACACGATAGCTATCTTCTATGAAGTACAAAAAATCAAACAACGAGTCAATGCGGACATAGAGTTAGACGATGAAAGCAATTTAGTTTTTTATTATTCCGATTTATTTTCAGCGTTATGCTATTTAACTATCTAGGAAAAGGTAAAACCTTTCAAGAATTTCAAGATTACTTTAATATAAGTAAAAAATGATAAATCGATCTCATTTGTTCTATTCGGGTCTATTTCAACTGCGGCAACCATGCATTAATCAAAAGGTAGCAGGGATGCCTGTCTTTCCGCTGCCAACGGTAGATCCAACTATGTAAAGTTAATTTTCTTCGCCCGAGCGCACGTGAAAAACATGGCGCTGTTGGCGGAGGCTTAGGTTCTATTGTTCGCACAGGGGAAACAGGACAGAAGCCTTTCAACAGGCGAAATTGAGTTTTATTCATTGGCAGTTGTCTCAATTTGAGATGCCAGGCTTAACCTACTCAAAACGGGCGTTTTTAGATCCCATTCGAAAATTTTCAGGTAAAATTATCTCTCAATATACCGAAAACAAAGAGTACTCATTTTGTTAGGGGAATAACAGCATGTTGAGATTCATTTTTGGCAGATTTAAAAAGTTGCCGGTCATAAAAGGCGGTTTGATTTCGGTTGTTGTATTTTTGTTGTACAGCAATTGTCAGCGGGTTCAATACAGCTATGATTACAATGTGCTACAATCGGGATCTACCTCAGGTTTAGTGATTAACGAAGGAAAAGCTACCCGAGTACCACACGTATCAGTTCGAATTAATTTAGATTATCTTTCAGAAACAAGCAGTGCCGAGTATGAATTCATGCGATTAGCTTTGCAAGGTGAAAACCGCGAAAGCAAAAAATGGATTCCATTTAATAAAAGCACCGAATTTCAATTTCCAGAAAGTTTTGCTGCTGATGGAAGCAAAGACGGAATCAAAAGTCTCATCGTGGAAATTAGGGTTAAAGGAAGCACTAATTTGTTACGGCTTGATGGCCAATTTGTTTTGGACACTTTGCCGCCGACGTTTTTGGGCCTCTCGATTAATAATAATGCAGATTTAACTCGTGTAAATTATAGCAAATTGCAAGTGCATGTTGAAGATAAAGG
>JAYSSX010000318.1:0-2291 GCA_043720315.1 Pseudobdellovibrionaceae bacterium
TTATCGCAGAAACTGGATTTTAATTTGGTAACAAATTTAAATACTAAAGAAAATCTTTTCGAAAAATTCAAAAGAAGCATTGAAATTATTTGCGAGAAGTACGATTTTCATATTGACGTTTCTATGGAAAGTATCGGGAATAGGGCTGAATACATTCGTAATGGTGTCAGTTGGGATCGCTGGTTGAAAAACTATCGCCAATTACTAAGTATCAAAAATCCCAATTTGCATATTAGTTTAAGCCCAACTATTAACAGTCTTTGTGTTTCCAGTCTTTCAACTTTTATTGAATTGGCCCTTAAGGAAGCGAAGTTGGCAGATAAGTCATTGGGAATTAGAAAAAACCTAGTTACTTCGCCGAAAAGAATGTCGCCTTTTATGTTAGATAGGTCGTATCTGGCTTATATTGATGATACCATAGAAGTTATTAGCCACTACGAACCTGAAGATCCTTCTTGGGCTGAATACATCATTTTTTTGGAGAATTTAAAAACCGGCATTGCCAACGAAACCAACAAGGCCTCTATGCGCCGAGAATTCGTTGATTTTATAAACACAACTGATAAACATCGAAATACAGATTTGCTAGCTACTTTTCCTGAATATGAAAAATTTTGGACAGAAATTAATACTCCATGAGGTCAGAACAAACTCTTTGCGCTTACCCTTGGAATAATTTGACTATCGACCCTGACGGAAAAGTCCGTCCGTGTTGTAAATATGAATCGTATTATGCAGATTCATCAGGGACATACCTGAATATAAATCAGCAGTCTTTAGAACAAATCTGGGATAGCACTGCTATTGAAAATTTAAAGAAGTCTTTTCTGGCAGGTAAAAAGATAAAAGAGTGTAGTCGTTGCTGGGATGAAGAAAACATTGGCATGCGGTCAATGCGGCAAGAAGCATTTTTGCATCGTCCCATCGGTGATTTCAATTCTATGAAATCGGCTGCTCCTAAAAGTTTAGACATTAAATTAAATAATTTGTGCAATTTGAAATGTCGGATCTGCGGTCCTTGGTTATCTACTAAGTGGATTGCTGAAGCCCAAGATACTGGTAAATGGAATGTCGATGAATTTATCAAAATTTCGAAGTCCAGCTTTTTAGACAATGACGTAAATAAGTCTACTTTGGAAAAGTGGGCTGATAATTTGGAACTGGTAGAGATATTTGGTGGTGAACCGCTAATTAATGAAGACTTTTATCAGGTTTTGGAGATTTTAACTCAAAAAGAAAACAGTAAAAATGTTTCAGTTATTTTGAATTCCAATGGAACGGTCTTTTCTGAAAAACTGGTTGATTACAGCAAGAAGCTTAAAAAAGTAACTTTAAATCTAAGTATTGATGACCTTTTCGAAAGATTTGAATATCAACGCCATGGTGCCAAATGGAAAAATGTCGTGGCTAATATTGAAAAATACAGTCAGCTGAAGTCGGATCAGCTTCAGCCGATTATTTATATTACCGTTGGAATTTTAAATATATTTTATCTTAGAGACATATTTAATTTTTTTCGCACTCAGTTCCCAACTCTTTGGGTTTACATCAATTTAGTTCATTATCCTTCTTATTATTCCATCGTAAATTTACCTGAACAGCTGAAAATGACGATTCGAAACAAATTGGACGATTATAGTAAAGAAGTCCTTCCGAATACGGAAAAAGATATTCAAAACATAGTGAATTTTATGTTTTCTAAAAAACAGGATTTAAAAAGTTGGGAAA
This sequence comes from Pseudobdellovibrionaceae bacterium, assembly GCA_043720315.1. GTDB lineage: Bacteria > Bdellovibrionota > Bdellovibrionia > Bdellovibrionales > Bdellovibrionaceae > JAYSSX01. The sequence goes on from JAYSSX010000318.1 coordinate 1,729, forward strand.
AATTTCTAAGTTTTAATGAGAGTTGCGATGTTTACCGTAAAGAAAACTTTTCTGAAACATTTCCGGCGTTTTCCGCCGAATTAAGTCTTTAACTTTAAATCGAATTCCAAAATTCTTTGTATTCTGGAAATACGGAAACAAAATTTGTTTTACGTTTGAAATCTAGATTCTCAACTTGCTTCTTAAATTCTTTGTTCAACACCAGATCAGGTTTGTTTTGAGAAATGGTATTTTCAAGACGAGTTAAAAAATAATGATACCGATCCCATCGTCCCCAGTCCCAATCTACAGATTGGTTAAGAACACTCATATTTTTTTCCACAAAGTCAGCGGCTTCTTTAATATGTGATGAAAAAGAACTTGGCAAAATACTGGTAGAAAAATGGGCAGGGGTAGAAACAATATTTTGCCTAGCATATAATGGGAAAGTATATCCTCGGTAATGATCCAAAATATAGGATAGAAAAGGCTTCAAGCTGGTAACGTTCAAGGCGTTAATAGCCATTTGTAATGAAATGGCTATGTTTTTTTGATTAATTCCTAAAATGGTCTTGAGGTTTTTT
>JAYSSX010000319.1:0-2199 GCA_043720315.1 Pseudobdellovibrionaceae bacterium
TGTTTTAAGAACACGACTAAAAAAATCAATATTATCAAACCAGATCTTTATGAAGACATAGAATTATGTGCTTTTCCAAAGTGGTCCAGATTGTTTAATGGAAGGGTTTACTCGAAGGATTCTGGTCACGAAAATATTTTAATTGGTTATTCATTGGGTGGCCGATTGGCGACTGAAGTCTTTTTGTCCGAACCGGCCAATTGGTCTCAAGTTCATTTGATTTCCTCACAGTTTGGGTTAAAAACTCAGACCGAAAGATTGAATCGGTTAAAAAATGACAGGCGCTGGGCCGAACGATTTTCTGCAGAACCCTATGTTAGAGTCATTGAGGACTGGAATAAACAACTGATTTTTACCGGATCAGCCGAGGCCGAAAGGTTAGAAGGCGATTACGACAGAAAAAAATTGGTTTGGATTCTTCAAAATTGGTCATTGGCGAAACATGAAGATCTGTATTTGGAACTTCGTAAGTGGAGTCAAACTGACTCGAAATTTGGAAAAGATAAGTTAAATTGGTATTGTGGTGAACGCGATTTGAAGTACCTTCAGTTAAAAAAAGAAATTGAGTTGGAGTGCCCTTTTATTCAGACAGTCACAATTGCTGAAAGTGGACACAGAGTTTTATTTGATCAAACGCAAAGCCTGGCTGAGGTCATCAGCCAGGCTTTATTCAAAGTATAAATTTCGCTTACAAAGTTTTTTACTGAATTGAGGCTACACCTCTCACTTGCTCGATTAAACTTTTGTAAGCCTCAGGTCTTGTGTAAACAGAGTACGCTGTACAGACTGCCGCTTCTTCGGCGATTTCGCCATCAGCGCTAAACCAAGAGCCTGTCAGGGCATCAACTGCTCCATGACTGGTTATTCCAATCACGTACAGCTTATTGTTTATAGTAGCATAAGCGGGGCCACCAGAATCTCCGTGGCAGGCTCCTTTACCGTCTCGTTGATCAAAGACAATTTCAGACGGTGACAAACTTCCATTTGCCAACTTCATTCCTACCTTACGTAACCCAGTTGTATCTTGATTGGTTACACCGTTGGTAATTCCATAACCAGCTAGTGTTACGGCAAGGCCATTTTGAAGTTTTGTTCCATTTGGCAATAAAGAAACGGTTAAATAACCGATAGGAATATTTGACGACAGTTTTAACACTGCAATATCGCCCCGCTCGAGGATTTGTTCCTCGGGCACTGTGGGCCAGATATTTGACACACTCGCCTTGGCGATCGTTCGCGTATTTTTTGTAGTGAGCGTTCTTAGTGAAGTTACTAATTTATTGCCAAAAAACACAACTAGGTTTTGCTCGGGATTATCTACCATACAATGAGCCGCCGTCAAAACGACATTTTTTTCGATGATTACGCCAGTGCAAATAGTGCCTGAAAATCTTTCGACGATTTGGACTGTTGATTTAGAGAGTACATCTGAAGAAGAAACCAACTGACCACCTATAATATACGAATTTTCATCTTGTTCGGTCGTGACTTGTTGGTTTAGCTCAGCCGGCTTCTGACAGGCTGCTAAAGTAAGAAGTAACATCATTCCTAGTAATTCTCTTTTCATATCCCCTCCGATACGTCGACTTAATGTCGTGTGGTGTGTTGCTAAGATCGATGTCAAAATGTCTTGCGACGAAGTGACATAAATCTTTAATGCATCATTTAGACCAACATTTCGAAAAAGGGGTTAAGTAGAAAATAAAATAATTTGAATTTATTTTTAGATCTTCGCTATAAAAAATTCTTATGCCACGACTGAAAAAACGATTTTGCCTTGCTATAAGTAAATGCGTTGTTAGCCATAAGGAAAACCGATTTCATTTACTTTAAGAAAGTTTTGAATTCTTCTGTGGCCTTGATCAGTTCTGACCGAATTCCCGGTTCTGAAGCAGAATGCCCGGCATCGACGACGATTGATAATTTCGAATTTGTCCATACTTTATGTAAATCCCAAGCACTTCGTGCTGGGCAAACCACGTCGTATCGGCCTTGTACAATATAACCTTTGATGTCTTTAATTTTTTCGGCATTTTCTAAAATAAAATTACCAGTTCTAAAAAAAGCGTTATTAATAAAGTAATGACATTCGATGCGTGCAAATGCCAAAGCTCTTTCCGGATCTTCAAAATCTTCTATCGCATCGGGTTTTATTTTTAAGTAAGAGGTTGCAGCTTCCCACTGACTCCATATTCTGGC
>JAYSSX010000320.1:0-4949 GCA_043720315.1 Pseudobdellovibrionaceae bacterium
AAGTGTTTAAGTTCTCTAGATTCGGATCGAGTTCTCCGAGGCGAGCTAATCATTGCTCCGCAGTCGTTCCTAAAAAGTGCACAGGTTTCCGTTTTGGGCGGTAAATACAAAACCGCCTTTGCGTCGGGCTGGATGGCGCAACGAAATTTTTCTTATGATCATGGATTTTTAATGTCAGACCATGCTGACTGGAATGACCTGGTAAGAACAGTTCAGCAAACGAAGGCACGAAAAGTTTTTGTTCAGCATCGTGGCAATGGTGCTTTGGTAAAACATTTACGTCAACTAGGCCTACAAGCTTATCCCGATTCGGATCTGGCGATTAAAGTTCCCGACCAAATGATGTTATTTTAAGGTAGATGATGAAGAAAATAAGTATCTCAATTACGGACTTTGCGATTCCTGCCCCGAAAACGGGTAGTATAGATATTTATTCGGGATTTGCACGCGGTTCAGCCATCGGGAATGAACTTCATCAAAAAATCCAAATGCTTCGATCCAAGGAGCATAACAATTATGAGGCAGAGGCTTTAATCTCGGCTGAATTTAAAAGTGAAAATTTTCAATTCAACGTCAGTGGAAGAATGGACGGCTTGTTTACTGGCTCCTTCCACAAAATCGAAGAAATTAAAACCAGTTTCAATATTTATGAACTGGCAAAGCGAGTTCGGGAAAACAAAGAACATCCTTATAATTTACAATTATTTACTTATGGATATTTTTATTGGCTAAAATTTCAAAAAAAAACCATTCTGACATTATTGTTAGTTTCCAGCCGAAACGAACAAGAGATCTCGATAGACCAAAATTTAGATTTGGTTTGGTATGAAGAGTGGCTGTCGCGCCGATTAGTCGAATTAAATACCGAAGCGATCGCCGCGGAAAAAAGGATAGCTCGACGAAAAAAATCAGCCTTAGCATTTCAGTTTCCCTTTGTGAAACCACGACAGGGTCAAATAGAACTGATTGAAACGATCAAAGAAGGCATGCAAGAAAATCGTCCCATGCTGCTGCAAGCACCCACAGGACTGGGGAAAACAGTTGGAGTGATGTATCCAACTTTGCAGGAAGCCCTACAGCGGGGCCAAAAATTAATCTATTTGACTCCGAAAAACAGTCAGCACTCCGTTGCCGAAGAAGCGATAGACAAGCTTCAGGAACATGGTGCAAAAATTAAAGCGATGACTATTACTGCTAAAAGCAAAATGTGTATGAAAAATGAGCCTCTTTGTAATCCCGAATACTGTGAGTACGCCAAAGATCATTACACAAAAGTTACGGCTAACAACCTTTTAGAAAAGCTGGCCAAAAAACGCAGTCTCAAAGCTAAAACTTTTAAAAAAATGGCTGAAGAGTTTCTAGTTTGCCCTTTTGAGCTGCAGTTGGATGCTGCCGTAGACGTTGATACTGTAATTTGTGATTACAACTATGTGTTTGCTCCGGTAACCTCATTTGGCCGCCTCACCAGCAGTGGCTTGATCACCGAAGGTAAACCGAACTTAGTGATCGATGAAGCGCATAACCTTCCGGCTCGCACCATGGACTATTACTCCCCTTCCTTATCTGTGTTCACCTTAGAAAAATTAAAAGAAGATTTGCAAAGTATTCCCAAAAAATTTCGTAACGAGGCCTTCAAACTTTTAGATTCAAGTATCGAAATCATTAACGCCTGTGGCCCTAAGTCTGCCAAAGGGCCGATGAAGATTGATGCCCCGATCTCGGATTTCTTATTACGGGACGGAGAACTCAAAATTTTTTTGTCGACCTATCTGAATGCTGACATTGACATTCAGCCAAGAGACCCTGTTTTGCGATTCAGCTTTTACTGGTCTGAATTTACTGATGCCCTAGAATTCGTTAACAGCGGTCGTAAAGAATTTTTCACAACTTTCCACCCACAGCCGGCCTGTATTAAAATCACCTGCTGTGATGCTTCGGAGATGCTTAAAAATACTTATTCTGAGTACGCTCAAATTGTTGGTTTTTCAGCGACCTTAAAACCTTTTGAATTTTATCGGCAGCTGTCCGGACTGCAAGAGGTTAACTTAAAAACCGCCGAATTTACTTCGCCTTTTCCCAAAAATCATCGCAAACTTTTGATCATTCCTCAGATTTCTTCCAAATATTCCGAACGTGCCAGAAATTATCCACGAATCGCGGAAACGATTTCCAAAATTGCAGCGATTAAAAAGGGTAACTACGTCGCCTTCTTTCCGAGTTTTGATTTCATGGAAAATGTGCTATCGCAAATGAATCCGAACCCGGATTTTTTAATCATGAAACAACAAAGATATATGAAGAAGGCAGATATTGATTTCGTTTTGGAAACCCTGAAGACTAGCCCTGACAACCACATTCTTTTTGCGGTACAAGGGGGAGTTTTTTCCGAAGGTGTTGATTACCCTGGCTCGATGCTGATAGGTGCTTTTGTTGTCGGTCCGCCGTTACCTAATTTTGATATTGAACGGGAAAAAATGCGCGAGTATTACCAAACTCATTATTCAGCCGGTTTTGATTACGCCTATACTTTTCCAGCAATGGCCAAGGCAGTGCAGGCAGCGGGCCGGGTAATTCGATCAGAAACCGACAAAGGCCTGATTGTTCTTATGGATGACCGATTTATCCAACCCAGCTTCGCTAAGTCGATGCCGCAGGATTGGTTTGAAGAAAGCCCTAGGGATTCGGTCTCGGTACAAATCATTAATGATGTCACCCAGTTTTGGTCCTCGGTTTAAAAAAGCGAAAAATATCCGTCATTTTTTACAAATTTCTGACAACTTGCTGACAAAAATAAGTTAGATTCGTCCTTGTGAAGAAAATACTACCCTTTTTTATTTCTGTTTTTCTAGTTCTGATAGCCCTCACCGTTTGGCTGAATTATAAAGAAAATAATCCTGTTTCCTTAGACCAATACCTACAGCAGAAGCTTCCACAGGCGACCGAAGGTTTAAAACAACAAGAGAACATTGACTTCGGCCTTTTTTTTACAGAACTGCGGCCGGCAGAGTTAAACAATGTCGACTTGTTTTTACCGCATTATCATGAATATGAACATTCGGATCTTAAAGAACTGTTTGATTATAGTAAAAATTGCCTCAAGACTCCCAAAAAGAAAATATACTCCGAACTTCAAAAAACTTTTATCTGGATCGCTTTCACTTGCCAAAAAGGCAAATTACCGAAGGACTTTTTTAGGCAACCGCCCTATTTATCGCCTTCAGGAAAAAGTTTTGTGCAGCTGGCACTAGAAATGGGATTCAACTTCAGTTCTTACCTATCAACAAAAGAAGTTCAAAATTATCAAAGCCTACTTGAAATCATCTTAGTCCATAAGCCGGACTTTGATTTAAATATGCAACAGTTAAAAGGGCTTATTGCCGCTGAAGAATTCATTGTGGGAGACAAATTTATTTATCTGCGACGTAAAAATGCCAGCGATACCCCCGGATCTAAAATTTATGAAAAAATGGATAAAATGGACTGGCAGAATATTTTACCAGCACAAGAATATAAATTTGAAGAGTCCAACAGTTCTTTATGTCTTCAAAAGGTAACGAACGGTTGTTGGACTGCCAATAAAACTAGTTCAAACCGTTTTTATCGTTGGGCCTTTCTTTTTTTAGATGGGCTTCTGTTGGTTACTTTCGTAGGATTTTTCTTAATCGATAAAAAGCGTGGAAAAAAGCAAAAGGAAAACCAACGTTTCACATTACAAATGCTGACTCACGAATTGCGTACCCCGGTAACAACTTTGGGTTTACAACTCGAAAATATTCGTGCCGACTTCGACCAACTAAGTCCTAAACAGCAATTAGGATTTTTAAATATGACTCGCGAAATGGATAGACTAAAAACTTCGATACAAATGAGTTACGCGTATCTTCAAACGGATGAAATTAATAACAAGAAAATGCGCATTCAGTTCGAAAAGATCGAGTTAGGAAGTTTTCTAAAAGACGTTATTGCAAATCTAGAATTTGGCCCCGTGCAACTGATACATTCAATGGACGAACCAGTCTTCATTAATGCAGAAAAGTTTTGGTTGTCGACTTGTTTGACAAACCTAATTCGCAACGCTTTTGATCACGGAAAGCCGCCCGTGCAAATTAAACTGTGGATAAAAGATGGAAAGGCTATTATTGAAGTCCAAGATGCCGGAGAAATTTCGGGTGAAACTTTAGATCACGTGGGCGAGCCATTTCGAAAAAAGGAAAATAGCAAAGGGTTGGGTTTAGGATTATCCATTGTTTACCAGATTGTGAATGCCATGGGTGGCGAACTACAGTCCCAGCGTGCACCGACTCGATTTTCGTTGATCTTTAGGAGAATTAAATGAAGATTCTTTTAGTTGAGGACGATATTGCCCTAAGTCACTCGCTCAATGAATTTCTTACTCGTGAGCAATATTTAGTTACTTCAGCTAACTCTTTCAGTTCAGCCATAGATACCGATATTCGCAGTTTCGATCTACTAATCATTGACTGGAATTGGGGCGACGGGCAAGGAATTGATCTTTTGCGTACATGGCGATCCGCGGGCATTAAGAAGCCTACGATTTTTCTAACAGCGAAGACGGATACCGCTGATAAAGTGTTATCTTTAGAGTCCGGAGCCAACGACTATGTTACTAAGCCGTTTGAACCGCGTGAATTACTGGCCCGAATACGAGTTCAACTGAGAGATCATAAAGATGGGAATGAAAACTTCTCCATAAGTGGAATTTCTTTTGATATACCAACCAGGAAAGTATCGTTCCGCAATCAGGAAATTCCACTTTCAAAAACGGAATACGAGTTGCTATTCTTCCTGGCAAAAAATCCCGATCGTGTGTTTTCGCGCGAAGAATTATTAAAAGAAGTCTGGGGATATAACAGTGCTCCGACTACACGTACTGTAGATACGCAGGTCCTACAGTTAAGACAAAAATTTGACAACTGCCTACCACGAAA
>JAYSSX010000321.1:0-3382 GCA_043720315.1 Pseudobdellovibrionaceae bacterium
ACTTCACTGAAAATTGAGAGGCCACCCATCCAGCGCGTGCATTTCCCAATAAGGGCCCTGACATATAAGAAATCATTTCAATGCCAGACAATCTTCCACGCAACTGATTGGGAACAGTTCGATTCCAAATCACTCCTCTAAAAATGGCGCTGATCATGTCAGCCCCCCCGGCTAGTGCTAAGAAAAGAAATGCCATCCACAGGCTGTTCGAAAATCCCACGAGTACAATTCCTACCGCCCAAATACCGGCCGCAATAACAACACCTTTTCCATGCGAAGTAATTTTCGCTGTCCAACCACTAAACAAAGTCATTATCAAAGATCCTGTGGCCATTGCAGAAAAAAGAACACCAGCAGCAGCGGCGCCGCCCCAGATTTCTGACATCGCCGGAAATAAAGCAGTTGGAAAAGCAAATATCATAGCAACAATATCAATCAAGTAAGTGCCAATCAATTCGGGTTTTGAAACTGCGAACTTGAGTCCTTCTTTTGCATCTGCCAGTGCTGACTTATCGGACTTTACCGGGTCAGCCATGGGCGCAAGTAAATAAATACAAAATACGGCGACTACATAGGTTGCTACATCGACAGCAAACGCAATTTTTACTCCAAACTTGGCTATGATCAAACCAGCCAATGCTGGTCCCGCGATCGCACCAAACGAATAGCGAAAGGAACTTAGAGCACCAATAGAAGCGTAGTCTTTGGGATCAACCAAAACTTGAGTCATTGCCTCCATTGCAGGACGATGAAATCCCAAAACGGACTGCATGAATGCCACTATTCCAAAAATAACCGCAATCGAAGGTTTTTCTTGAAATGCGTTTAACATCAGACCAAAAACCAAAAAACTCATTAAAATTTCCGAATACATCAGCAGTTTACGCCTGTTCAAACGATCGGCAAAAGTTCCACCCAACAAACCAAAAATCAAAACTGGCACAAATTGGGTCAATCCAATCAATCCCACTAAAGAATTGTCTTTGGTTAATTCATAGACTTGATAAGGTAGTGCCACATAGCTGATCATGCTGCCCAAAAACGAAACCATCTGTCCGATGAACAGATATCTAAATTGGGGATATTTTTTAAGAGGTTCAATATTAATTAACATATACAATACACTAACTCCGACACTAACACTTGATCAAACTAAAATCTGAGTGATACCATTTTCAAATTGAGGAGTTTCAATGAAAAAAAATTTGATTAAATTATTCGGGCCTTTAGTTTTAACTTTTATTTTCGCTGCCTGCGCCAACGTTAAAGTTGTTGAAACGCACGGTGATGGGGGAACTTTAAAATTTCGCAAACGTGGGATAACCAAAGACGCACGCGAAGATAAGACCTTTGCCGAAGCTGACGAGCATTGCAAAAAAAATGGCTTTAAAACGTACAAAATCGAAAGCGAAATCGAAGATGGGCGCTTTATGGTCGTTCGCTATAAGTGTGAAAATTAATGTGTTAACTTAGGGAAATTTCTATATCGTAGGCTTATCGTCGCCGTCTCGTAAGCGCCACCGACAACAAGGCTGCGGAAATTATCTAAGTCGTAAATATTGTTACATACATTATCGGGAGTCGGGCAAGTGACATCGTTTGCACGATCAGGCACTACTGTAACTCCACCACTTGATTTGTAAGTGAGATAATCTTCTTCAGTATCCCATTCACGAACGTAAACTCGAATACGATGTAAAACTTCGTAGGCTTGATCCAGACAAACAAAGGCATAAGAATCGCTTCCTGAATACATAACCGAACCTGATCGATCATCGATGGGATCGACAAAATACGGCATATTAGAAACTGTTCCCGCCACATATCCGTCATGCGTATGCAATGCCGGCGTATAGAAGTTGGCAACATCATAATTTTTTCGATTATTCGTAGATTTAATCGGTGCAGTCACCTTATATGTGGCCAGTATGCCATCTTCAGCATCATCTATTAGATCCACAGGAATATTTTTATCCACTGATGTACTTTCAAAACCAGTCCAATCAGTGACCGCTGATCCACCGATGCAACTTTTGTAATCACCACCCCAGGACTTTTCAACTGTTTCGGTAGTTGTCACAGATGTATCTGTATTTGTTTTGTTAACTGTAAAAGTATATTTTCCAAAACAACAATTCTTTCCACCGGTCGTGGTTTTGTCATACACACAGGTAGGGGTATTATTGGTTTGATTCACAGTGATTTCTTTTTGACCCGTACAAGCACCAGCTGCGCCACCATCTACTGCACAAGTGTAAGCCGATACGACACCAGTGGTGTCGGCTGAAATATCTATAACCAAAGAATCAGGCCCATAACCAGACTCATGATTGTAAAACCAATACGGCGAACGACGTAAGTAAGTACACATTCCCTGAGGCACATTGTATTTAAGTTCAAGTCCGTGGTAATAAATGTCGCCTTCAGGAACTTCAACGATGCAGACAATGTCTTCACTAGAAGTCGCATCCGAGCTGATCTGGCATTGAGTTCCAAAACTAGAATTCACATGCATATAAGATTGAATTTCCGTGCTGTTACCAACTGTCACAGATAAATAATCGGCAGTTGGTGTCGGAGTTGGTGTTGGCGCCAGTGTTGGTGTAGGTTGATTGTTTGACCCACTTGAACTTTTTGATGCCACTTGTTCTGAACAACCTTGCAGCAAAGCAATGGTTATAAATAAAACCGATGCGAACAAATAATGAGCTTTTTTAAAAGATTTCATAGGACTCTCCAATACTTTTATTACAAATTAGTATCGGTAAGCCTATGAAAAGGATGAGAGCTTTGTTAGAAAGCAGGATTTTTTCTAGACCTAAATCCTACTCACGACCAGATCCATTAAAAATTCGATTGATCAAATCACTAGACCCGGTGGCGCTACCGGCGGCGGCCCTGGTTCTTGGTGTAGAAGGTTCTCCTGGTTTCCCAACCGGTAAAGCAGCAATGACCGTCTCCTTTTTAGGGCAAATCAAAATATGACCTAAACACATCCCGATTAAAACAAATGGCGCAATACACGCAATCGTTTTAGCTGTGCTTTCTTTGCACCAGTTTTTTTCTTTATGCGGATCAGCTGTAGCTTCGGCCTGTTGCGGATTTGCCGGCGTTACACGTACTAAATTACACTTGCTTAATGCACCGGCGTCTTTGAGTTGGGCTTGTTCGGCTTCGCTAACGCCCTCGCCCTTTTCTTTGGCGATCAATGCGGCCAGCTGCGCACACTTTTCTTTTCCATCATCTTTAACTGGAGGCGCCAGTGTCGCAACAACAGCAACAACAGGAGCGGGGTCTGGCTCTACAATTTCTCCACAAGATCTTCTTAAAATGTCACGATCGGTTTTATCGGGACTATCGGCAGCTAACTTTTGCAGTTCGG
>JAYSSX010000322.1:0-2206 GCA_043720315.1 Pseudobdellovibrionaceae bacterium
AAGTTGGCTGAATACGAAATTATCAGTGAAGATATTGCTGATCTTTCTTTTTACAAAGAAGAAAACGCAAAACTTCAAAAAGAGCTTTCTAATTTAAAAGACACTTCATTAATGATGACCCAAGCGGTTGCCAGTAAAAATCCAAATGCAGTCGCAGAGCCAGCGCCAGTAGAGCCAGTTGTAGGAGCACCAGTGGTTGTTGAGGAAATCGTTGCCGATGATCTGGCCGTGGCAGCAGCAGCCCCTGCGGTTGAAGAACCTGCCGGAGTCACGGCTGCGGTTGATCCTACTTTAAACGATGATATTTTGGCCGAATTTGCGCAAGCGGTTGAAAGCCAAAAGGCGGGCAATGTCGAATCTGCGACAAAATTTGAGCAGCCCGTTGCTGAAAAAATCGAAGAAGCCGCATCAGTTGATTTGGGAACGATGGATATGGATAAAATGTTAGCCGAAGCCAGTGGCATTGATGAACATGCAGTTGGTGAGGGCATTGTCGAAGACGAGCTAGAAAAGGCGCCAGATACTGATAAATTAATCAGTGAGGCTGCGGCATTAACGATCGAAGACAAACAGCTAATGGGTGAATTTGAAAACTTTGTTAAAAAAGAAGGAACCAACTAATGAAAAAAATCCTATCAATGCTTCTTTTGTCACAAATGTCCTCTTATAGTTTTGCAGCCGTATCGCAAAAAAAAGTAGATGCTGTCAAAAATACCGCAACTGAAGTAGTGGCGCCTACATTGGCGACGCAGTTTACCAAAGCACAAGTAGATACATTAAATGAAGTTCTCTCTTTACCCGAAGCCAATCGCGTAATGATGGCGCATGAAAAGTACTATTCAATCAAAGATATTTTGCCCTTTTGCGCATTTGATAAAAAACAAGCTATGGTGACACGTTGGAAATGTCTTTCTTTGCACGTATTAAATAAAAAAGCCGAGTCGCGCGCAGAAGTCGTTAAAGCCTTAGAAAGCCCGGAATGGTTCATGAAAAATTCAGGACTGCTTGCTATGGAATCAATCGATGCCAAAGCCGCAGCTACTTATGCTGAAAAATTAATTAAAGATAAGGCGCTAGTAGTGCGATCAGCAAGTTTGCAAATTCTAGCCAACCATCTTAGTTTTGAGCGCCGCGAATTGCTGTGGAACGAATTGGAAAAAGATTACAACTTTAGAAATAAGCAGAGCCTTTGGATTCGATCGGAAATATTAGGGGTTTTATCAGCTGCTCCAGAGAAAGTGGAACTACCTAAGTTTTTAAAGGCATTGAGCGATGGCGATAAAAAACTTCATCTAACCAGTATTGCCGCGCTAGAAAAAATGACCTCATTAAAACTTCAAGATAAAAAGTTGCCTAAGCGTGATCAATGGTTGGCTTGGGGAAAAACAAATCTGTTGTGACCAGTCAAATTGAGCAATTAATAAAAGTTTTAAATGATGTCGTTTTAGACAAAGAAAACGAAATTAAACTGACCGTTGTGTGTATTTTGGCGCAAGGACATCTGCTTATAGAAGATGTGCCCGGAGTCGGCAAAACGACATTGGTTTTATCTATTGGAAAGCTTTTAGGATTAGACACTAAACGAATACAATTCACAGTTGATTTATTACCCGCCGATATTTTAGGCGGAAACATTTACAACCCTAAAAAACAAGAATTTGATTTTTTTAAAGGTCCACTTTTTTCTGAGCTCGTCTTGGCCGATGAACTGAATCGCGCCAGCCCACGCACACAAAGTGCACTTTTGCAGGCGATGGAAGAGGGCGAAGTATCTATTGACGGAGTCACCTACCGGCTACCAGAGCCTTTTATGGTGATCGCTACGCAAAATCCGCATCACAACATGGGAACTTTTCAACTGCCTGAAAGTCAGCTGGACCGGTTTCTAATGAGTTTAGAGTTGAAGTACGCTTCGCAAAAAACCGAAGTTGAAATTTTTCAAAATCCGGATCGGAAAGTAGTGATCAAAGGACTAAATGCATTGTTTGATAAAAACTCATTATCAGAGGTGCAAAAATCCATCGAAAAAGTAAAAGTTTCGAAAATCGTTGCCGAATATGTAGGTAGACTTTTGGAGCGTTCTCGTACCTCAGCAGAATATGCCAATGCCTTATCGACTCGTGCCGGTTTAGCCTTAGTAAAAGCAGCCAAAGCTTGGGCCTTTTTGTCGGGCCGTGATTTTTTAAAACCTGAAGATATTCAGTCG
>JAYSSX010000323.1:0-3461 GCA_043720315.1 Pseudobdellovibrionaceae bacterium
TGTGGCTACAACCATAGTCATAAAAACCAAAACGCAACCTGGGCGGTGTAACAATCCTAATGTGATAAAAACCCCACCCACTATTTCTGCAATCATTGCCATTCTAGCCTGGACTTCAGGGTATGGGATATTCAAACTTTTTAACCAAGATACAAATCCAGCCATACTTCCTGTACCTACTAAACCTAATTTGCCCATTCCATGCACAACAAAACAAATTCCAATAAACAATCGCAAAATAAGGACAGCGGTATCAATAAATTGCAGCTGAATAGAAAAAAACATTTTTAAATTTTCCATCATAACTTTTCCACCAATCCCATTTTCATGCAGTAAACTGAACCACCCGATTTCATGTACTCTGAAGTATCCACTTCGATCACATTTAATCCTCGCTCCAACAAGTCAGCTAGGAATTTTCTTGTGCCTTTTTGCACTATCACGTTTTTTCCATCCGGACAAAAGGCGTTGGCTGCAAAAAACTTTTGTGCCTCGACTAGGTCAATATAAACAATATCAGAAAAATGCTTGGCTATTTTCTGTAGACTTTCCTGATCAAAGGCTTCTTTAACGACAGCACAACAGTCGGAACCCAATGTTACAAAACAAGTATCCAAATGATAAAAAAGCGGATGGACTAAATTCAGAGTTTCAAATTTAAGCCCCAGTTTTTCCGAAAACAAAGAATAAACCTTTCTGTCAGTCCTCGGACCACAACCACCCCAGAAAAACCTAAAATCAGGGTTTGGTATTATGTCGCCGTTACCTTCAAAGGAAAATTCCAATTCTTCAAACTGTAAAACCCTGTATCCATTTTGCTGATACCACTCTTTAAAAAACAAAGTTTCCTTTTGCCTGTACGCAGAGCGCATATTAGAAATAATAGCTGTCTTCTGTTTACCGATCGGGTCGAAAAATACAAAACTTTGATTTGCCGAAAAGACCATATCCGGCAGACTTTTTTGGGCCGGCAACACGACTGTTTTTAAATTGATCTTTTGAAAGGCCCGTTGAAGATCCTGCCACTGCTGACCAGCCAACTTTTTGTCCACCTGATTCAATTCACCCTGCTCATTCAGCATATGTGGGTTAATAGCGTACTCAACGTCGAAAAACTGGGGATCTACCATTAGGACTTGATCAATGGGCACTATATTTTGGTTCATGCCCGTATGCTGTTTTAAAAAAACGTACCGAGCAAGCAAATTCTGCAATAGCCATTATGGCTTGAGTAATTTCGTTTATAAGCCGATAATTAATTCGATGCCTCAATTAAAACCCGTACTTTTATTTCTTAGTTTTACTTATGCTTGCCTGTTCTATTCGCCCTTATCCATGGCCGAGACCGAAACAGAAAAAGCCTGTAAATTAAATGGTGTTATTTACCTTACGAATGATAAATTATTTAGTGAATTTAACAGCACAAAATCTTGCTCGATCATTCCAGAAAATGGCGCAGTCGCCGTTTTTTACCCTGTCGCAGTAGAACGACTCCAATTATTATCTTGGGAGTTTTTAACAAGACTCCAAGCCGGCAAAATCACCAGAAATACGCCAAAAGTTCTTTACTATTTAGGCGACCTTAAAGATGCCTTCAATGCATTTAACGAACGTGGGACTGGAAACCGGCCCTACAATAAACTTTACTTAGAACAAGCGACTTCCAACATGAAGAGAATTTACGATTACCTAGGTCAAACCTATCTAACTCCACCTAGTCAGAATTCTTCGGCACGCCCTTAAATTTATTCAAAATAAAATCAATGTAATTTTAAAACATTCACGATTTCGGAAACTAAAGATTTCGCATTAATAGGCTTTGAGATATGCGCATGAAACCCAGCAGACAGGGCTTCAGAAATTTCTTCAGGCCTTACATAGGCGGTCAACGCTACCGCAGGCACATTTGACCACTTCTTTTGTCCGCGTAATCTCTTAATAAATTCTAACCCGTTTTCTTCAGGCATACCTATGTCACTTAAAATAATGTCTGGAGTTTCTGTTTGTAAAATCCCCCGCGCTTCCGCCGCTGATTCCGCTGATAATATCGTGGCACCCGATTTTACTAAAAATCTTCTAACTAGTTCTCTATTGTCAGGAGAATCTTCGACCAAAAGTATTTTGACACCTTTTAGCGGTGTTTCAGAATGCATATCCGTTGGTGATGCCTCTAATACATTCTGACTGCTGGTGACAGGTTGACTGCGCGAATAAGAGGTTTTGATAGGTAATGATACGGTAAAACTAGAACCTTTGCCTAACCCTTCGCTGGCCACTGTTACTGATCCACCGTGAATTTCTGCTAAACTTTTAACTATAGCTAAACCCAGCCCCAAACCGCCATAGGTTCGCGAAGAAGAACTGTCTGCCTGGCGAAACCGATCAAATACGAAGGGTAAAAACTCTTCGCCAATACCAATTCCATTATCTTTAACTGTAAAAACACAGTTGAAGTCATTTTGCTCTACAGAAACTTCAATCTTACCACCAGGCGGAGTAAATTTAACGGCATTGTTAACCAAATTCCACAATATCTGATGCAGCCTTGTGGGGTCAGCCATCATGACCTCAGGCGCCTTCGACAAATCAATAAAAATTATAATGTTTTTGGCATTCGCGGTCGATTGTATGGCCGTACTTACCGCCCCCATGATTTCTTTAGGAGAGATTTTTTGCGGAACGTATGAAACTTTTCCGGTAATGATAGAAGACACATCCAACAGATCGGAAACAATTTGCGTCTGTAGTCGCGTGTTTCGCTGAATGGCACTAATTGATGCCTGTAGTTCTTCTTCTGTTAATTGTGCATAATCTGTTTTTAATATATCGGCATGTCCTTGGATGATATTAATCGGAGTCCGTAATTCATGAGAAAGTGTAGCTAAAAATTCATCTTTTACTTTATTTAAATTCTTAGCTTCCAAAAACAATTTTGAATTATCGACAGCTACTCCGGCGCGGGCACACAATTCCTCCACCAATTTCAAATCAGCCTGATCAAATCTTCTTTTTGATTCGTCAGTGGTAACAACGGTGAAAGTTCCGATAATTTTTTGACGAACCTTAATCGGAGCACAGATATACGAATAGAATCCAATACTATCTATAATTTTACGATGTTCTTCGTCCTGCGCAGAGGCCATCAATAACTCTTGAGGAATATAAGCCATCATTTCTGATTTCCCTGAATTAAAGACTTTATAATGCCCTTGGTTGGAGTCTTCTGGCGGCGGATATTTTTCCTGCAGCTCCCACGCCCATTTTACTTTTAAAGGGTCTTTATGCTCGACGGCTAGTTGTTGTAACTTGCCATTGGCCTGAACAATTTGCACCGTACACCAATCACCTAAGGCAGGAACGGCGACCCTAGTTAGTGTTTTAAGAATTGTCTCTAGTTCAAGACTTGAAGCCATTTCAGCGCTGGCATCTGCTAAAAAGGATAGTCGTTCGCCGGCACGAAT
>JAYSSX010000324.1:0-3735 GCA_043720315.1 Pseudobdellovibrionaceae bacterium
GTCAAAAAATATCTTGATGGCGTTAAACTACCCAAAGAAATTTTAAACTTGGTCATCGAAAGCGCAAGTAAATCAAAGGACGAAATATCTAATCGGGTCAGTAAAGAGATGATTGGCATTGTTCAGAAAATTGATTTTGTAAAAGAAATTTCTCGATTTGCAGAAACTCATAAATTTAAAATTACTGCTGAAGTAGAAATTAGCAAAAAAGAAGAATCCAAATAATTATTTGAAATTATTTAGGGTTATCTTTTAGGTAAGTGAATCCAACCTTTTTTCAGAAACCAGTAAGCGATACCTACGGTCACCACAATCATTAAAAGCCAAACATAAAGGTAGCCGAACTCTTGGTTAAGTTCAGGCATAAATTGAAAGTTCATTCCATAAACGCCAACGATAAACGTCAGTGGCATAAAGAAAACGGAAAAAATAGTTAGGACGCGGACAACCTCATTGGTTTTTTGTGAGGCCATTGAAATTTGAAGGCTTAAAATATTAGTCGCATCTTCCAAAAACTCATCGGACATAAATACTAAAGACGAAATGCTTTCTTTCAGATCTTGATAAACAGGGTTTGCTGTTTCGCTGGCAGGGGAAAGGTTACGAATAACATCTTGCGAGTGAATGAGAATTCGTTTGATCAAAGAAATACGGCGCCGAACTATATGCAGTTTTTGAAACTGCATCGAATTTGTTTCGCTGGTGAAGATATTACTTTCGAAAAGATCTAGGTCGTCTTCGGCTTTTTCTAAAGGGATCAAATAAGTACGAACACATTTATTTATGAACTTTACCATAACATGCTGCATACGATTTCCATTTTGCAGGGATTTATCCATGTCAAAAAGGCAATGCTCGGTCATTTGACCAAAAACATTCGGATCTAGTCGGTGAATAGTAATAAAAAAACCAGGCCCAATAAAGATGGCTATTTTTCGCGTCAGGTTTTGCACCGAATCGGAAGAGGGTAAAGAATCCGAATCGTAAATACGAACGATAATAAATGTAATGTTACCAACTTTTTCATATTTTGGCAGATGGACGGGATCCATACAATCCTGAACTAAAACCGGATGCAAATTGAAATCTTGGCGAAGTTGTTCCAGCTCGTCCCGCGAAGGATGAGACAGGTCGATCCACTTGAAATTTTCGCACTCATGCAGAATTCTTCGCATACGGCGTCATCGGAATTTCAGATCTATTTCTTTACCCTTTTCCAACCTAGATGAACATCCAGCTAGAAGTAGGGCAGCGGTTTTTCGATGTCGTTGAAAGTGGAGTTAATGTATTCATCAGTCAGGTTGAAATTAAGGTTTAAATAGTCCTTTATTGGCTTTTCATTTTTTTCCAGCCAAAAATCGTAATAATCAGAGGCTTGCTCCAAAGTCATTGTCTGTCCTTGAGCAAACGAAATCTGGTTCGTGTAGTTTTGATCCAAATTAAACAAGTCTGGATCAATAGGATTGTTTATTCCTGAATAGTTCACATAATCTTTTATTAAGACCATAGGATCCAAGCCCAGGTCGGGGGGATTTTCGAGAAGCTTTCGAACGTTTAATAAAAAATCCGTATTGTTGCTGTAGGCAATGTTAATTTTCATCTGGTCGGTGAAGATCAGGTCTTTGATTTCGGTCAACAAAAAAGAGGGCATTGGTTCGCCTTGATACTTGCGATCAACAATGAATTTGAGACGGAAGATAAAGTCGGTACGCAGCTGTCTTTCTTCATCGCTGACATCCGTTCGCAATTGAAGTTCATTTTGCCATTGATTTAAAAAATTTAAATAATAGCTTTGCGCCGGACTGGCTGATACAGCCCGCCCAAGAACGATCAAAACCAGTAATAAGATAAGGCTAACCAGATGTGCTTGAATAACAACTCTGTTAGCCTGTTTAAATTTCTTTATCATCGACTAAATTTAGCTTGAAGAGGCTCTAATTTCTACTGTATGAAAAATGGACAGTATTCTTTACATCTACATCGAAAGTACTATGGTAAATAAGAAACGCCTATTAGATCAGTCTCAACCGAATAGAAAAAATTGGGGTCCTATTCATCATCGCTTGAATCGTCTATGGATTCCACAAAGGAAAGATTTGGCTGGCCAGAAGGTACTTTTGGCCTTTTCATCGGGCGTGGACTCAATGGCTGGTGCGTCTTTGATGTTAGAAGTTGGAACTGCTTACGGTTTAGAGTTTGGCTTGGCATACATTCATCACGGCGACCATCAGCAGAAGAAATACCGAGATAGGGCCATGAATGCAGCTAAAAGATTTTCTAAAAAAGCCGGCATTCCTTTTTTTACATTTAAGTCTGAGCAAGTTTTGAAATCGGAACAGGACTTTCGAGATTTTCGATACAAGACTTTGCGAAATATCAGAATAGAAAATGGCTTTCAAACCATTGCTACTTTCCATCACTTGCAGGATCAGTTAGAAACCCGCCTCATGCACTTAATTCGCGGCAGTGGAGGTCAGGGACTGCTGGGAATAAGGGAGCGCAGTGAAGACTTGTGGCGACCTTTTTTGCAGTTTGAAAAAAATGATTTCAAGGTCTTTTGTCAGCAACGAAACATAAGAATTGTTGAAGACCCAAGTAATGCCAAGCTCGATTACAAACGCAATTGGTTGCGCGAAAAGTGGTTACCTGACTTGGAAAGGAAATTTCCTGGTTCGGTAAAAAGTTTTGCTCGTTCGCTGGCAGTCCTAGCCGAAGAGTTTGAACAATCCAAGCGAAATACGAATTCTCAATTAATTTCAACCGATATTTCCCTTCTACAATACAAAAGACTTGAACACAGTCAGAGGAAGAAGTGGGTGGTGAGCTGCCTTAAATTTAACAAACAAAAATCTTTTTCTTCCTCTCAAATAGAAGAAATTTTAAAACAACTGGACATTAGAAAAAAAAGTCACATATTCGAATTAGCTGGGATTCGATGGGTTGTTAACGCGGGGCAAATTCAAGCCTTAAAGCTCGTCTAAAGTTTTTCGTTTTCTTGTCGCTTCTCTGCAAAAAATGGTATTCTTTGTTGATGCTAAGCCCTTCGCCGAAGGCGAATAGCATTAGCTGATAGGAGTTTAAGATGAAGTCTGCACAAAAAACGATGGCCCTGTGGTTCTTTCTCGTCATCCTGGCGATATTTGTTTTTCATAAATACGAGACCCGTCAGCAAACTATGATTATGGATTTCAATTATTCAAAATTCTCTGATGCTTTAAAAGCGGGAGAAATTGCGAGTGTGACTTTCCATCCGGAAACCTCTGAGATTTCCGGAGATGTCAAAGCTGACTTCGAAAAAAAGTATGGTGGTAAACAGTACAATATCACTGGAAACGTGGCTGACGAAGGTTTCAAATTTGTCGTTGCCAACGGTCTAACTCCTAATTACGAACGCGGTGAAAGCGGTTCGTTTATGCAAAGTTTTTTAATAAATTATCTACCAATCATTTTAATCGTTGCGATGTTTTTATTTATTATGCGGCAAATTCAAGTTGGTGGTGGTAAGGCAATGTCGTTCGGTAAAAGTAAAGCCCGGCTTCTTAATGAAAGTAAAAATAAAGTGACTTTTAAAGAGGTGGCAGGGGTTGAGGAAGCGAAAGATGAATTACAAGAGATTGTCCATTTCTTAAAAGATCCGAAAAAATTTACGAAGCTTGGTGGACGGATTCCGAAAGGGGTTTTGCTAGTAGGTTCTCCGGGAACAGGTAAAACTTTATTAGCTCGTGCTGTGGCTGG
>JAYSSX010000325.1:0-3392 GCA_043720315.1 Pseudobdellovibrionaceae bacterium
GAAGGAACTGCAGGCAATACGGGAATTGGACTGGCTACGTTAGCTGCGCAAAAAGGTTATAAGTGTGTTATCGTAATGCCAAATAACCAAGCGCAGGAAAAATATGACACATTGAAATCATTGGGTGCAGAGTTGGTGACGGTTGATCCCTGTCCATTTGCGAATGAAAATCATTTTTATCATACAGCTCGGAGTTTAGCCGAAAAAACACCGAACAGTTTTTGGTCCAACCAGTTTGAAAATACAGCGAATTTTGTTTCTCATTTTGAGACAACAGGTCCCGAAATCTGGGAGCAAACTTCACACAATATAAATGCATTTGTGTCGGCTTCGGGTACAGGTGGAACTATTGCCGGCGTCTCCCAGTTTTTAAAAGCTAAAAATTCAAATATACACGTCCGGTTAGTCGATCCGATGGGATCAGGAATGTACAACTACATTAAGACAGGCCAAATAGCCTCTGTGGGAAGTTCCATAACAGAGGGTATAGGAATCATGCGACTGACCGAAAACTTCAAGAGAGCGAAGATTGACGAGGTCGTGCAGTATAATGATCAGCAGATGATTTCAATGTTGTATCACTTAGCCAAGCATGATGGGTTGTTAGTGGGTAGTTCGGCGGCACTGAACTGTTATGCGGCTTATCAGTACGCTTTAGAAAACAAAGATAAGGGTTTAAAAATAGTCACTGTTTTGTGTGACTCAGCTTTAAGGTATCAATCTAAATTATTGAATCATGATTTTTTAAAAAGCAAAGGCCTGGACCCAGCTATAGTCATTTAACTCGAACTTAAAGTTTTAGCCTCTTTTTGCCGATACCTATCTATAAGACAAAAAGGAGAGTACTCATGAGTCAATTTGATTTATCAGGTCTGTATCAATTCTTAACTCAAACCCCAGAAGGTGGCTTAAGAAAAATGTTAGTAGATAACAAGCCAATGGCTGAAGTTCATTTTAATTTGTTAATTAAAATGATTAGAAACTGCGACGAATCCAAATTTTGTGAATTTGCCGATAAAAAAGAATTTCCTAAAATTAAATTCAATCCTAATGAAACTAAACTAAAAGACAAGTTTTGGGATGACTGCTTTACAACTTTTAAGGCGCGTGGAATTTTAAATCCTGCGACAAATAAAGCAGCGGCTTAAAAGAGTTGCTGATGGCGCGACTCGGCGTCGAAATGTGGAAAGATAAAAAAAAGAGAGCTTATGAGCTCTCTTTTTTTAGTTAAGTATGTTAGCGATTCCTTAAGAAGCTATTTTGAAGGCGTATTTAGTCATGCTTGGCTTGTATGACTTGTTATAATTCATAAACTTTTTGTAATCTTTGTTGTAAGCCTTTTTGAAAGTAAATTCATGTTTTGTAAACATTTTGTCTAACCATGTGTAATAACAAGTGTACATGTGGTTTGATAAAAAATTGCAGTACCACGTAAATGGCATAGCCGAAGTAACTGGATTTTTCTTAGCAAAAGACTTAATTTCGGCGTTAAAGTAACCCCACCATTGTTTGGCTTCAAATTGATGTACGAAGTTTCCAACAAAGTAGTTTCTGTTCTTATGAGTAAATCCCACTTCATATCCATTACCTACAGGTTTGTAATAGGACTTGAATGTATATGGGCCGAATTTGAAGGTTTTAAATGTAGTCATTTATCTCTCTTTATTTAAACGGCGTGATTGCCAAGAGAGTTATCGGCTTGTATAAGATAGAATTAAGGCTTATGGCAAAAAAATCTACTGATCTAACTAATCTTGAATCCCGAGTTTCTGAACTTGAAAAAAAGAACGCTGAGTTAACTATTTTAAATCAGACGAAAGACTTTTTTCTTCAAGGCTCTGGTCTGGGATCGTGGGACTGGTGGCTTAAAACGAATCAAGTTCTTTTCGATCGCCTTTGGTGCGAGATGTTAGGTTTGGACTTTGATAAAGTTGACCACTCTTTTAACACTTGGAATTCTCTTCTGCATCCAGACGATAGAGCGAAGGCTTTTGAAGATATCTGGAATCACATTGATGGAAAAACTTCTTATTATGAAAACGTTCATCGACTGCAACATGTTAACGGAAGTTGGGTTTGGATTTTGGATCGCGGGCGCATCTCGGAGTGGGACGAAAATGGAAAACCAATTCGTTTCTGCGGTATTCATATTAACATTACTGAACTTAAGGAAATCCAGCGAAAATTGGAGGAGACTCAAAAAGTTTCAAAGGTGGGCAGTTGGTCCTATGATGTACGTACCAAAAATATTTATTGGTCACCTCAGTTATTCGAATTTTTTCCCGAAAAGCTGGAAAATGGGCCGCCTTCTACAGAAAAGCAGGTAGAGAATGTTTATCCCGCTGATCGTGAAAAATGGCTGAGCGTAGCTAGAAAGTGCGCTGAAACAGGCGAACCCTATCAAGTGAGTTTCCGTAGCGTATTCGACGGCAAACTTTTGTGGATCGAAGAAAAAGGGCAAGCCTTAAAAAATGAAAAGGGGGAAATCATTTGCCTCTACGGAACTTGTCAAGACATCACCGAAAGAGTCATCGCCGAAGAAGAAAACCAGCTAGTTTTTCAAAAACTACAAATAGGTATCTGGAAATACAATCCGGTAAATAAGGAATTAATTTGGGATAAAAGTATGTACGAATTGTTCGGAGTCGAAGAGGCTGATTTTTCTGGACATTACGAAGCCTGGGAAGCCAGTTTGTCGGAAGATTCAAAAGAATATGCTGTTCGCGAACTGGAATTGGCCATCCGAGGAGAAAAAGAATTCAACACCATTTTCCAAATTGAAGTAAAAGGGAAAGTTTCTTACATCGGTGGTTTGGCAAAGGTTTTCCGTGATGAAGCCGGAGCGGCAACAATGATGATAGGTATCAACTGGGACTGTACTGAAGAATACTTACTAAAGCAAAAGTTGGAAGAAGAGCGCAAGCGTTCGGAGTTGAAGTTGTTCCACTCAGCGAAGATGGCATCATTGGGCGAAATGGCTGCGGGTCTCGCTCACGAGATTAATAATCCGTTGGCAATTATTCAGGCGAAATCAAATTTGCTGATGCAAATGATTGAAAGCAAGAAGTTTGATCAGGATAAGTTAAAAGAGGGTCTTGAAAAGATTGTTCATACGACGACTCGAATATCAAAAATAATTAGTGGTCTTCGTTTGTTCTCGCGAGATTCGAGTAAAGATCCAATGTCGCATTTTTTGGTTTCGAAGGTTGTAGAAGAAACGATTGAATTGTGCAATGAACGTTTTAAAAACTACGACATCAAAGTTAAGATTAACGGCGAACGTAATGTTCCAATGTTTGGACGTGCAACGCAGTTAAGCCAGGTTCTTTTAAATCTCTTAAACAATGCTTTTGATGCTGTTGTAAATTTGAAAGAGCGGTGGATTGAAATTA
>JAYSSX010000326.1:0-3013 GCA_043720315.1 Pseudobdellovibrionaceae bacterium
CAATTTTTTGAGGGGCTTCTTGGTAAACGCGCTTGTTTTGAAACATTCGACAAAGTTTTAGAACAATAACACTTCAATTTTAAAAATTTCAAATCAATCAGGGCCATCTAAATTGGATGGCTTCTTTTTCAAGTCACTGCTCGAGAAATTTTCTTGTTTGAACGGCGTCCCTGAAAAATCAATTTGAATTACCGGGGACCGATTTTTTACTGCTCTAAATGGATGACCTTTGATAGCGGCGTAACAAGCGCCACCCTAACTCGTCGATGGTCAACAAAGCTAGCAGCTGGCCCAAAAGGCTTTATGCCCCCAGAAGCAAAATATTAGCGAATAGGATTCGTGACACATGCCTTGAAATTTTCGGGCCTAGTAATGCGAACCTCCACAAGCCTCCATCGCAACTGTACATTTCGGCAAATTTGACATGAATAAAATGAGTTGATTGCGATTTACTTTCTTCTTCATAGTTGCTCGTCCATTTTTATCGGCACCGTGTAGGTGGAAATTTTTTGCCAGATCGATACCTAATATACTAATTGTTCCTGACCCTCTCTTTATTTTATCCCGAGGTTGGCCAGCGGCACTGAGCCTTCCTTAGTGGGGATTTAACGAACGACCAAAAGGTTCGACACTGAATCTAGATGCTTGGGTCGGGTAGTAAGGCCTTTATACCACCTGTCCTCTTTGCGTGAAAAAATATAAGAAATATTTTTAACATAACTACCTCATTTTAGCGTTGGGTAAGAGATTGATTGTGTTGAATAGAATTGCGACTTAAGTCCACTTTAAATTATATGAAAAATTTAAAGTGTATCGAGATAGAAAGACCAGTTATTTAAAATTTTTTTGACAAAATAAATAAAAATTATCACTGTAAATATTAACTAATGGAGAAAGGAATGGGGCTTGCAGAAAGAAAAGTAGTCGTAGAAGTAAAAGAAACAGATTTTAAAGCTTTTGAAGCAAAAGTAAAAGCACTATGTGGTTATGATGTCGGAATTAGATTTGACTGGGCTACACTAGAAAACAACGAAGAGTGCACTTCGATTTGTTCAAATAAAAGATACAATGGTTACATGTTTGATCGTATTATTGAAGTTTTCACTTCAGTTTGTGCTGACAGTATAGGTAAAGGGGCCGTGGAAGAAAAGTTGAAATCTATCTCTTTGATTCCTGTTGCCGGACAAGCTGAATTTTCTAATGGTATTTTAACTGTTCGAAATGATTTAACAGGTAATGGTGCCTACAGTGCTGATAAGATTAAAACAATCCTTGAAGAGGGTTTGTGAGCGATATATGCGGACAAGAATTTGTCAAAACTTTTCGAGATTCGTTTCAGCAAGTAGCCGGAAGTTATTTCATTCTAAAAACTAGTACTCTGACAGATAAGTTTTTAGCCGGGTTCATATGACTTTTTTGGACTATACTTGAACTTTTCCCTGTCCTTTTTTTTGTAAAGGTCCACGTGTTGCTAAAGAAAATCCAGAACTTTACTGAGTGGCTCAAGTCATGCCAATCGATGATCAATTTCAAAGAAATCTGATCAATCACGGCAGCAACTCTTCGTGGCGAATACCAGTATTATGAACACTTCTGTAATCGAAAAAAGTTGAAGTCTTTTTTCAAAGTGTAATTGGAGATCTGTTTAAGTGGTTAGGTCGGCGCTCGCAGAGGAAATCGTTAATTGGGGCGCAGCTTAAGAATCTGCTTAACGACAATCCCTTATTGCCGCCGGCAAAACCGATGAAACTAAAAAATTTAGAAGGGAACTCTTGTGTTTAATAAACTCGAATCAAATACTGAAGTGCCCGTTTCGAGAAATCCATGAAATATTTTTTTATTTTTGCGACAGTTATTTTCACAGCAGTGTTTGGATTTTCCAAGGAGAAAGAAAAAATGTATAAAATCATTCCTAACCAAACTTTAGAAATTAGTAATAAATTTAAGATTAAACATATGGGATATGGGCACAGGATCGAAGCCGCAGATTCTGCGACAGATCGTCAAACTTTTTTTAAATTTAATATCGAAGAAATAACGTCTAATCAGTCTAAAAAACCAGAGCGTGTCATGGATATTATATATTTGCCACTTCTGAATAAACCAACGATGACATGGAAAAATTACGTTATTCATTTCACACGCTGTGATGAAAATGGCCCGCCTCATGATAATATGGCCCCAGTCGAATTTTACATCGAAGAACTTTCAAGTAAAAAAAATTAGTAAAGCAATTTTTGCGCGGTTATGTTTACACTATTAAATTGAATGGCTTGCGGTAAATGAATGTTACTAAACGAATCAAAAAAACCAAACAAAATAAACACTCAACGAAGTAAAAACCGAGTAAGATTCCAACACCAACATTTCTAGAAATGTCTGAATATTTCAATTTTTGGTAGGATTTTGCTATCTATACACTTGACGCCGGTAAATTAAAGTTGTGGTTTTGAGTTTAAGGCAGCTTCAACCATTCTATAGAAAACCAAGCCTCGACTTTTTAATGTTCGGCGATTGTATTTGAAGACAAACTCATCAAGATAGGGCTGAACTTCAGTTATTTTCATCCCGCCATGATATGTTCCCAGATACCAGCGCTTCATGTGCGCAGCAACTCGACCAACTCGTGGTAATAATCGATCATCATCACCGTCGACATCTTCCCAAGAATAGGGCTTTTTCATTACTTCCCGGGCATAGCCTTTTTCGATAATTGTTGAATAGCTTTTATGTCGATCAGAAATAATATTTGAACCAAGCGCAACAACATCCAAAATAAAACTTTGAATCTCTTTTGCTGTTTCGTTCTTTGCATTTTTAAGTCGAATACGGCCTGATCTAGATTCTCTTTTTTCAACGGCTATCAGTATGATTTCCTTGCTATTTACCCCGCCTAGAAATACTTGATCTACCGCTACGTCACCGGTTAATTGAGTCCTTGTTAGCAGCACAGTACACAATCGCAATTTTTTTAAAGTCTTCCACGAAGTTCGATAGCTCCCGATTCCAAAAT
>JAYSSX010000327.1:0-5270 GCA_043720315.1 Pseudobdellovibrionaceae bacterium
TTGATTTATTAATGCGTGATAAAAAATTCGTGGCTGAAAAGCAAGAGTTTATTGCCGATCCATTTTCCGGCGAAGCAGAATACTCTGGTGGTAAAATCCAATTAACTCGGGAGTTTTAACATGGCAGCAAAAAGTTTGTTTTTCAAAACAACAACCGTTCCAAATGCTGAGATTGAATACGAAGTTATTCCGAATTGCTTGCCGCAAACAACAATGTTTGTGCATGGCAATTTGGCTTCACACCGTTGGTGGTATCCTACTGAAGAGGTCGCAAAGAGAAATTATAAAGGTCAAACTTTAACTGGCGATATGATTTTAGTTAACTTTCGTGGCTGTGGAAAAAGTTCAGCACCAAAAAACTTAAGCGAAGTGAATATGCGTCTATTTGCTGAAGATTTTAATCAGCTGGCTCTTTCACTTCAAAAAAAATCTGAAAAAATTAATCTAGTGGGACATTCGACAGGTGGATTGATTGTTGGATTGATGTTAGCGCAAAAGCCTGACCTGTATAACAAAGCAGTTATGTTAGATCCGGTTGGAGCGACTGGTGTTAAATTTGATGATTCAATGACGGCGGCTTTTGAACAAATGAAAGTCGATAAAAATTTAACCGGTATCGTTTTAGCTTCTACAATTTACAACTGTAATACTGAATCAGATTTTTTTAAGCAGGTAGTGGTCGAGGATGCTTTTAGCGCTATAAATTCAGTTGGTGCTTGGGTATTGCAATCTTTAGACGGTTTCGATGGTAAGTCGGATCTTATGACAGTACAACATCCTGTCCTTGTTTTGCATGGTGAACACGATAGTTTGTTACCCGTGGTAGAAAGCAAAGCAATGGCAGTGTTAATGAAGAACGGCCGTTTTGAAATTGTTCCAGGACAGGGTCATTGCACGAATGTTGAGAATCCGGAGAAATTAGTGAATCTAATGGACGGTTTTCTTTTTTAAGGTGGCAAGTAGTCGACTGCTATTTTGGGGTCGCAAGAATGCGATCTTTTTTGGCGGCAGTGAAAATAGTTTTATAGATCTGTTTTATAAACCGAGCGTCTAATGCCGGGTATTTTTTGACTAAGCCATCAATGATGGCTTTTTCTCTTTTAAGGTCTGCAATCGGGAAGTGACTTTTATTTTTTAAAGTTTGAATTTCCCTAACTACCTTGGCCCGCTTCAAAAAAGTGCTCATCAGTAGTTTATCGAGTTGATCGATTTTTTTTCTTAGGGAATCTAATTTTGGTTGTTTTGACATTTTTTTGGCCTCTGAATTTCGAATTTATGTTTTATATTTAAGCACACTCGGCCATTACCTGGTTATGCAAAATATATTTGCATAAATTAGTAGCAAATAAAATTCTGCAATTCGTCAAATATCTATAAGGATTTGCTTTTCTTTGCTCGGTTAAGAGTTTTCATATACTTATAAAAAGTTATTAATATGTCCTATAAACAAATATGATCAAAAAGGTACCTCTATGTCTGAAAATAACTCTCAAGATCAACATAATTCAGGTGGATTAATTGCGTTTCTGTTCTCGATGGTTTTTGTTTTTGCCTTTTTCTTTTATGTCTCATTTATCGATAAAGGCATCGATTTAGGCGAAAACTTGAAAACTCCAGAAGTAAAGTCGACCGTAGTGGAAAAAGAAGTGGATATCTCGAAGATCGCAGAACCTTGGGTTGCCAATCCCGATATGGTGGCTCGTGGTAAGAAGGTATTCGGTCAAAACTGTGCATTATGTCATGGTGCTACCGGACTTGGTGACGGAGCAGCCGGCCAAGGTTTGAATCCTAAACCAAGAAACTTACAAGAAGGTCCTTGGAAAAAAGGTGGCGGATTCACTGGTTGGTTTACCGTTGTTACTCATGGTATCGAAGGTACAGGAATGGCCTCTTTTGCTCATATAGATGTTAAAGATCGTTGGGCTGTCGTTCAGTTTATTGACTCTATTACTAAAGCTAAAGTTTCAGAAGATCCAGTAAAAGTAGCAGCCTTTGCTAAAGCTAATCTGTAGTTCGATTTAATTAGGAAACGAAATGAAGCATTTAAACCATAAAAAACGAACACAAGCAAAACTGATGTTATCAGTGCTTCTCGTTTTTTTAGGCTTTTTGTATTCACAAGCGCAAGGCGATCAATCTTTAATTAATTCAACAGATCCAATGGCACCCAACGGAATTACTTCGACCGAACAACCCAGACAGCTTCAAGGAGTTGGCATCACCGAAAATTTGGGTGCGGCTATTGATTGGTCGTTAAAATTTAAAGATGAAAATGGCGCCGATGTAACTTTAAGAAAATATTATGATGGAACTCATCCAGTTGTAATCAGCATGGTTTATTTTGCTTGCCCTGGCCTATGTAACTTTCACTTGAATGGCGTTGTTGATAGTTTGAAGCCTATGGACTGGTCTGCAGGACAGAAATTTCAGTATGTGGCGATCAGCATGGATACCTCTGAAAAGCCAAGAGATGCTTTAGCAAAAAAAGCTACTTATATGAAACAATATAACCGACCGGGAACCGAAAACGGATGGCACTTTCTAACGGGTGATGATGCCAATGTAAAAGCACTGACGAATTCGATTGGATTTAAATATAAATGGAACCCTGAATCTAAGGACTGGGCACACGCTTCAGCGGCTGTGGTCACTACACCTAAAGGTACAATTTCAAGATACTTACATGGAATTTTAATCGAGACCGAGACTTTTCGAATGGCTTTAAATGAAGCAACCGAGGGAAAGACCGGAACATTTGTCGATAAAATGATTTGGTATTGTTTCCATTACGACACTCATAAAAGCAAATATACTGTTTATGCATTCAGATTGGTACAGCTAGGTGGAATTTTAATAATTGTGATTTTAGGTTTGTTACTGACTCCGAATTGGCTGCGAAGCCGTCGTTTGAAAGTAAAATCTAAAACCGAGAAACTGAGTTAATTTAACGGGAGAAAACTGCGATGAAGTGGTTGTTTTTAATACTTTCGCAAGCGCATGCAAATACGAGTAGTTTCATGCCGCCACAGGGAACTGAGATTGCTCAACAGTATGACAATCTTTATTCGTTTTTGGTTTGGATGAGCTTTATTGGTTGTGCGATTCTTATCGGTGGCATGATCTTTTTTGCTATGAAGTATAAAAGAAAAACGGATCATGATAAAACGCCGTACATTTCTCACAATACATTCTTGGAATTCTTATGGAGTTTTATTCCATTAGTTCTTTTCTTAGCGGCATTTGCATGGGGTTGGTATTTGTACCATCAAATGCGTCAGATGCCAGAAAACGCAATGGAAGTTCATGTATTTGCCAAGCAATGGTCATGGGACTTCACTTACAAAAGTGGAAAGACTTCAACCGGCGAGTTTTATGCCCCGGTAAATACACCTGTTAAATTAATCATGACTTCAAAAGATGTTATTCATAGTTTCTACATTCCATCTATGCGTATCAAACAAGACGTGGTGCCAGGAAGATATACGGCACTTTGGTTTAATGCGGAAAAAACGGGAGACTACCAAGTATTCTGTACAGAGTATTGTGGAACGGCTCACTCGAATATGTTAGCAAAAATTCATGTCGTTTCATTGGAAGACTACGAAAAATGGCTTCAAGAAAATGACGAGGGCTTATCTTTATCTCAACTGGGCGAAAAACTTTTGACTCGTAAAGGCTGCGTGGCTTGCCATAGTACCGACGGTCGTAAAGTAGTTGGCCCTTCTTACAAAGGCTTATTTGGCCGCGAAGAAGAGATGGAAGATGGAACGAAAGTTATGGTTGATGAAAATTATATTCGTGAATCAATCTTAAATCCTAATGCAAAAGTCGTTAAGGGTTACCCTAAAGGGGTGATGCAATCATTCCAGGGGCAAGTAACCGAAGATGAGTTGAACGCAATTATCGAGTTTTTGAAAACTTTAAAGTAAGAGGCTAAAAATGGGATCGCACGCTTCAGGAAAAAATTATCTTAATGAAAAAGCCGGAATCTGGTCTTGGTTAACAAGTTTAGATCATAAGAGAATTGGTTTGATGTACATGATTTGTGTACTAACTTTTTTCTTTTTCGGCGGCATCGCTGCATTGCTAATTCGTTTAGAATTGTTCGCACCAGGTGGACAGATTTTCACCGGCGACGGTTACAACCAGGCAATGACTTATCACGGAGCCATAATGGTTTTTATGGTTATAATTCCAGGTATTCCAGCCGTTTTAGGAAATTTCTTTTTACCTTTGCACATTGGGGCTCAAGACGTGGCCTTTCCTCGGCTGAATCTTTTGAGTTGGTATGTGTTTATGTTGGGAGCTTGTTTAGCTATTTCTACTTTCTTCACTTCGAAGATTGATACAGGCTGGACTTTTTATACTCCCTATTCCATCAAAACCGGTACTGCAGTTATAACTATGGTTCTAGCTGCATTTATTATGGGGATGTCTTCAATTCTTACCGGCCTAAACTTCATCGTAACTGTACATAAATTAAGAGCGCCTGGAATGACAATGGGAAGAATTCCCTTGTTTGTATGGGCTATCTATTCAACAGCAATACTACAAGTATTGGCCACTCCGGTTCTAGCTATTACATTATTGTTATTGGCAGCTGAAAGAGCGTTTGGTGTGGGAATCTTTGACCCTGCATTAGGCGGAGATCCCGTACTATTCCAACATTTTTTCTGGTTCTATTCACATCCTGCCGTTTACATTATGATTCTTCCGGCAATGGGAATTGTTTCGGAATTAATTGCAGCTTTCTCAAGAAAAACAATTTTTGGATACACGGCAATTGCGTTTTCGAGTATCGGTATCGCTGCTGTTAGCTTCTTTGTCTGGGGACATCACATGTTTGTCTCTGGTCAATCAGAAGTGGCAGGTATCTTATTTTCTTTCATCACGATGCTAGTTGGTGTTCCTACAG
Source organism: Pseudobdellovibrionaceae bacterium (assembly GCA_043720315.1). Lineage (GTDB taxonomy): Bacteria > Bdellovibrionota > Bdellovibrionia > Bdellovibrionales > Bdellovibrionaceae > JAYSSX01. Next base: position 4,916 of record JAYSSX010000327.1, read on the forward strand.
CTATAAAGATGTTCAATTGGTTAGCGACTATGTACCGCGGTTCTGTTTCATTTCAATCGCCGATGCTGTATGCATTAGGATTTTTGTTCTTATTTGCAATTGGTGGCGTTACTGGAATTATCCTAGCAACTGTAGGTTTAGATGTTCACTTTCACGATACTTATTTCGTGGTAGCGCATTTCCATTACGTAATGGTGGGCGGAACTTTGATGGCTCTAATGGGTGGTTTTTACTACTGGATGCCTAAAATGTTCGGAAAAATGTACAGCGAATTCTGGGCTCGTTTATCTTTTGTTTTTATTTTCGTAGGATTTAACGTTACCTTTTTCCCGCAGTTTATATTGGGTTCGATGGG
>JAYSSX010000328.1:0-3216 GCA_043720315.1 Pseudobdellovibrionaceae bacterium
AGCTGACTGTCGACATTTATGATGGCTTTATGACCTTCAAAAATTTTATGAGTGATCGCTAGACCAAGTCCAGTGCCCTTTGGTTTTGTGGTATGAAAGGGCTCGAACATTCTTAATTTAGTTTCTTCGCTCATTCCATTGCCCGTGTCTTTTACTTTAACTACGGCCAAACCATTTTCCATTTTCAAAGAAACCACAAGGCGTTTTTTTTCAGATTTTTCCATAGCCTGAAAGGAGTTGATTACAATATTTAGAAAAGCCTGTTTTAATTTGTCCTTGTGTCCAACAATAAATACACCGTCATCCAAAGACAATTCTGCTTGAATCAGACCTGTCTGTTGCGAAACTTTGTTTTGATCCATTACTTCTTTTAAAAGACCCTTTAGATCAATTCTATCCCCTGGTGGCTTGTCAGGCTTTGCAAAATCTAAAAATTCTGAGATTAAATTGTTAAGGCGATCTATTTCTCGCAAAATAATTCTACTTAACTTTTGATCTTCTTCGGTTTTAAAATTTTGACTTAATAATTCGACACTACCGCTAATTCCAGCTAAGGGGTTTCTAATTTCGTGCGCGATTCCGGCGGCCAACTGGCCAATCGCAGCCATTTTTTCACTTTGTCTTAAAGTAAATTCCATTTTTTTTAATTCCGTTTGATCTTCGAGAACCCATAAAATAGCCTCTTCACCTAACCAATCTTTTTCTTGCGGAATCATTTTGTATTTAAATAAACTCTCGCCATCAAGATTTTTTTTGGCGCACTCGCCCTCAATGGCTACATCCGCCGATTTTATAACTGAGGCAAATTCTGGGAACTGTGAAATCAAAGACGATCCTTTAAAAATCTGGTAGGCCTCGGCCAAAGAATTACTTTTTACTATAGATCCATCCTTACGGGTCGTAATTAAGAGGTTTGGTACGGTCTCGACAATCATTTCATTCATACTTTGCATGGCTCGAATACTCAAATTCTTGGTTAGTAAACTTTCTCCCAAGAAATTGATTTGATCAGAAAGGTAACCTGAAATCCATGCCACTGTAAAAAACGCGATATTGTTTAACAATAACATAAATACGTAAGAAAGGGCTTTTACTTCCGGATTCAACAGCGAAAGAGAAGAAAAACAGATGGCACAGGTAACGGCAACTAACAAAGCCCCTTTAGTTCGAAAAATAAGACCAGATAAAATAATTGTAAATAAATACATAAAAATAAAAACGGACTGATTGATATCAGTTTTCAGCATTAGAAATGAGATCAAGAACAAATCGATGACCAGGCTGACAGCTAAAAAAACCTTATTGGTATAGAACTTTTCTAAATTGAAAACCGGAATTAGGTGTAAGATTAGCCCGAAAAAAGCGGTCAAGTAAAACACCTTAAGTAATTCCCAATTATAAAAATTCATCTGCAAAAGATGCGTACCAACGGTCAGCAGAACTAGTAACAAATACATCCCTATCCGAAAGCTAGAGATCATTAATTTGTTAAAGTGGTTCCGATCCGTCATCAATGTCCCGCAGTTGCGGCGATGTCGAAAATCGGTAAGTACATTGCTGTAACTAGGAACGCAATTATACCACCCAAGAACATCATCAAAATTGGTTCAATCATTGAAGTTAATGCTTTTACCGCAGTTTCAACGTCATCTTCATAGAAATCTGCAATTTTTCCTAACATCACATCCAAGGTACCTGACTGCTCACCAATTGCGATCATCTGTGCCACCATATCAGGAATCATCGGCTCTTTAGTTAAAGGCGCAGCTAACGGACGACCCGCCGTAACTGATTCTTTACAACGTATCAGCGCTTTCTCCATGACACCATTTCCTGAGGTCTTTGCTGCAATATCGAGGGCCTCGATCACACCGACACCCGAAGAAAGTAACGTTGAAAGCGTTCTAGTCATTTTTGCTAATGCCGATTTTTGAATCAGTTCACCGAACAACGGTGCGCGGATCAAAAAAGCGTCAACTACATCTTTGCCTTCAGGTGTCTGATACCAAGCAAAAATACCATAGGGAACGCCAAGCAGTACTCCAATAACGAGGTACCATTTGTGGATAATCGTATTCGACATGGCCACAACCATTTGCGTAAGCATAGGAAGTTCCCGTCCCGAAGAAGAATACAAATCTTGGAATTTAGGAATAATGAATATCAGGATACCAGCAACAACAACAGCCGCCACAAAAATAATGATTGCAGGGTAAACCATCGCACCCACGACTTGTTTTTTAATCTTTTCACTTTTCTCGAGATAAAGCGAAAGACGTAACAAAATGCCGTCTAAAATACCGGCCTCTTCTCCTGCACGAACCATGTTGACGTAAAACTTATCAAACACCAGCGGAAAATTCTGCATGGCATCACCAAGTCTTTTGCCACCTTCAATATAGTTTTTTACACTGTTCGCAGCTTCCTTTAACATCGGATGTCTTTTTCCGTCTCCGAGAAGTTTTAAACTATCTACCACCGGAATACCGGCGTTAATTAAGGTAGAAAATTGACGAGTGAAAATCTGTAAATCTTTGCTGTTAACTTTGGATTGGAATAAACCGGCTCCGACTTGAACTTTACCACCGGCAACACGAGATCCAGAAGCGACAGCTACTTTTACTACGCTTAAATTTTGGGAGCGCAGACGAATTCTTACTTCCGTTTCGTCTGTTGCATCCATTTGGCCGTTTTGCAACTGGCCTGCTGGGGATTTAATCTGATATAAAAATCTAGCCATTTTTCACCTATCCTTAAATTCCAATTTTTTTCAAAAGAGAATCAAATTCTTCCGCTGACGGACTGTTTGAGAAAGCGGTTTTCATATCAATCTGCCGTCTGACTAATAAACCAAGTAACGATTGATTCATAGTCCGCATCACTTGCGGATCAGAAACCACAGCCATAGTTTGATGAATTTTTTCAATGTTTGAATCAGCAATATTTTTCTTCATATCGGACGAATTAACCAATATCTCCAAGGCAGATTTTGTCTGATCATCTAATCCGTGCACTAATTTGGTCGCAATCATTAACTGCAAAACCTCAGAAATACGAGGCAATAAATCATAATCAGAATTAGCTTTTGAAACCGAAAGGCTTTGAAGAAATCGTAAACAGCTGTTCTGATTTTGCGTCACAAAAACAGTTCGTCCGGATTCTGCGATTTTCAACAAACTGTTATAATCATCAAAATAAGGTTTATCAACAACCACA
>JAYSSX010000329.1:0-2364 GCA_043720315.1 Pseudobdellovibrionaceae bacterium
CCCGTTGTTAAAACCGAAACATTAACTAGGTATTTAAATTTCTTCTTTTTAAAATCTTGCACTATACTATTTCGATCACTGATTAGCGTGTCGCCCAAAACAACTCTGGACTGGTCAGGTGGGAGATGCGACATAATTTCTTCCGCATGTTTTACCGAACTACTAAAGATCATGACACCTTGCCGATGAAACCGAACAGTAATGTCGATAATATTTTTAACAATCAATGGAGTCAGACGTTTTTGAGATTTAAGTACCTCTTCGACTTCGGCGGCCGTGTACATGCGGTTTTTGTCTATCAATTCAGAAAAATCATAACTGGTAACGGGAATATCCACTTTAACTGGAATCGTCAGATATCCTTTTTTAATCATATAAGCTAAAGGTAATTCATAAACACATTGCTTAAAAAACCTCTTTTTATCGGTTTTAATTTCACCACGTTGTGAGTATTCATAAATCCAGCCTAAACCTAAACGAAAAGGGGTCGCCGTAAGTCCTAAGATACAAAGTCCGGCGTTTCTTTCTCTTAGTTTCTTTACAACTTCTTGATACTGGGAATCGCTGTCGTCAGCAACTCGGTGACATTCATCAATAACCAACAATGAAAAATTATCGAAAAAATCATCCGAGGCCCTGGCCACAGATTGAACACTGCCAAAAATAGCTTTTTGATCGCGTTCCTTTTTGCCAAGACTTGCCGAAAAAATTCCCGCCTCTAAGCCATAACTTTTATATTTTTCATAATTCTGCTCTACTAACTCTTTAACATGGGCCAAAACTAAAACTCGGCCCTTCGCAATCCTTGCCAATTCAGCAATGACTAAACTTTTACCTGCACCTGTGGGTAGAACCACAACTGCCGGATCACGTTTTTTCTTAAAAAATTTTACGGCGTTATCAACCGCTTCCTGCTGATAGGGGCGAAGTTTGTACATACGAAACCATCATAGCGATAGTAAGAACTCTTCACAAATTTTATTAAAAATATCTGGCTGTTCGATGTTTGGCAAATGCCCAGCGTTAGGTACTTTTTTAAATACCGAGCCCTTAATTCCGGCAGCTAGTTTTTCATTCACTTCGACTGGCGTCACTTTGTCATGTTCGCCAACAATAACTAAAGTCGGACAATTTATTTTCGGCAAAAAATCACTGCTGTCTTTGCGCGAAGCCAACGCACCTAAGGTCATGGTAATGTTATCGACCGTGTTAGTTAAAATCATTTTGTGGATCGATTGAAAAACTTCAGGTTTGTGTGCCAAAGTAGATTCAGATAAAACATTCTTGGCAAAGTCTTGCGCGAATTCAGGAATCCCAGCTGCGCGGACTTTTAACATGGTGGCATGGCGTTTATCCTTGGCTTCATTACTATCGGCGCCGGCTTGCGTATCACTAAGAATAAGGGCCTCGACCCTATCAATATTTTGCGAAGCAAAATGAAGGGCAATGTATCCACCCATAGATACCCCACACAATACGGCCTTTCCCATTTTCATGTGATCCATTATTTTTTTTAAATCTTCAGCGAAATCAGCGATCATCCAAGGACCAGGTTTAGGTAAAACCCCTGCAGCACCGTGGCCACGAAGATCATATGCAAAAGCATTCCATTTTTCGTTTTTTTTGAAAAACTGAATCTGAGGGGCCCAGGCTGCATGCGTAAATGGAAAACCATGTAGAAAGACAATATTTGTTTTTTTCATTCTCTATGCCTATGCAATCCTTATACTTAAGTCAAACTCAGTTGATCCACTGCAATAAAAACAAAAGTAAAAACAATTTAATAAGCGGTGAAAAACTTAAAATTTGATTAAAAATAATGCCAACTAATTAAATCTTAAGGAGATTATTCTATTAATACTACTGATCAGAACTATTCTAACTCCAGCGTTTAAATGGCAGACTCAGAAGACATAGAAAGAAAACACCCTCAAGACGAATTTAGAATCGCTACTGAAATCGGCCGCTACAAAGAAGAAGGTTAGCGAGTAAAAAAAGATGGTTCCGTGTTTTGGGCTAACGTAGTTATTTCGAAGCTGATCGACCATAATGGAAAGCATATTGGATTTGCCAAGGTCACTCGCGATTTGACCGAACGCAAAGCACATGAAGAAAAATTAAAAGACAGTGAAGAAAAATTGCGATTGATGATCCAAAGTGTGAAAGACTACGCTATCTTTATGCTGAATCCGCAAGGTTTAGTTTTTTCTAAGAATGAAGGCGCCGAAAAGGCGCTTGCGCATAACAACGATGCGGCCTTAATGGATATTCAAATGCCACGAATGGATGGCTTAGAAGCTGTCAAAGTTTTGCGATCAAGAAACTATGAGAAGCCTGTCATAGCTTTAACTGCGCACGCAATGC
>JAYSSX010000330.1:0-2125 GCA_043720315.1 Pseudobdellovibrionaceae bacterium
ATACGACTGGCAATAGAGACACCACTGGAAGGATTTTGAGTCGTATACTCGATCATGTTACCGTCAATACGGAAACGAACTCGGTACTTTTTTTCGTAAGGCTCAAAGTGAATATCAGAAACTTTCCGGCGCATAGCTTCGGCTAATACCGCATTCACGAACTTAATGATGGGGCCTTGATCTTCGTCGATTTCGTCTATAACTTCAGTTTGCGAGCCGCCGATTTGCATTCCTTCGGAGTCTCTTAAATTTTCTTCAGTTACCTGCCGAGTAATATCACTCATCTTTTGACCATAGAAGCGTTCAATGGCCGCAGCAACCGATGCTTCAGTTGCGACGACAGGTTGAATTTTGGATCGAGTAATAAACTTTAGATCTTCAAGTACGAAAATATTTCCGGGATCGGACAACGCCACCACCAAAGTGTCACCGGCCTTTTGAATGGGAACGATCAGATTTTTCTCACAAAAATCACGAGTAATCATTCTAGTTACTTCTTCATTGCCTTCGAAAGAAGCCAGATCTATACCTTGCATCTTATAAAATTCGGATAAAGCCCTCAGAATCTGAGAGTCAGTGACCATACCCATTTGAATAAGAACGTTCGAAAGCCTGAGCTTAGATTTCTTCTGCTCTTCAAAAGCCAATGCCATTTTCTCAGGAGCTACTACTTTTTGTTTAACTAAAATTTCACCCAGTTTTAGGCCAGCCATAACGATTCAATCCAATTGAAAAATGTTTACTTTTATTTTACATTTAGAATTGGCTAATGGTAACTGGACCTAGGTGTTGTTTTCCTGCTTTGCGAGGAATTTTTCGAACAAATCCAGATAACTTTCGAAAGTTATTTTGAAATCTTTAAGTATTGATTTTAACATTAAAAAATCTCGATAAGCGCCAACTTCAATTCCGGTCAAATACAAAATGGAAACGTGTTTGGCTTCATCAACCAAATTGTTAGCCGCCGAAAAGAAATTTAGGTCAACAACAAGACCATCCTTACTGATAAAATTAAGGTAATACAGATCTTCTAAAATAATCGAATTGCTACCAAAACTTAAGGTGTTCATTAACACGGAACCATTATTCGGCTGTAACGTCAGTTCGGTATTTTTAATAAGTGTGATATTAATACTAAAGAACTTTCTTTTGAGTTCTTCCACTAATAAGGCTGACTGATCCAAGTCGTCTGAAACAATGTTAAATTGTTTAAAACCCAGCTTAAATAATACCGCGATAACAAGTCTTACCATTGCGGTACTTCCGGTAACATAGGCAATCGAATGCGTATTTAGTTTTGGCGCCTTTAAAACAATTTTCTGAGAAAGCGCTTCCATCAAAAACAATTCCGGCCAGTACTTCTCGTTTTGAAAATGGATAAAATCAAAACAGGAAGCCTCTCGCATCGGCACAGATTGGTGCGAAAATAATTCCATTAGTACCGGAGAACTTTCAATATCTACAAAGGCAAATGAATCTTTTTGTTTCAACATATAAAGAGCTTCAGGTTTTCCCAAAAGTTCTAATTTTTCAACTTTTTGAATGTACCCTTTCTCCAGCCAAAAATTTAAATTCGGTAGCGTATCTTTTTCCGAAACCAAGAAGCATTTCATATTTTAAAGTATTCCTTTGCTGCTTTTAGGTCTTCTCCAATTTGAATCTTCAAAACTTCCATGTTTTGGAATTTTTTTTCATCACGTAAAAAATGGTCAAACTCTACTTTGATTTTTTTCCCGTAAATATCCTGATAAAAACCGAAGACATGCGTCTCCGACCGAACTTCTAAATCAGAATCATTAAAAGTTGGTCGCAATCCCACGTTCGAAATCGAGGTATACCAAACTCCTGCATGCAACATCCTCGTGAAATAGACCCCTCGCTTTAAATGCTCAGCGCCGATTGATTTTAAATTCATTGTCGGAACCCCTATCGAGTGTCCCCGTCTTGCTCCATGAGTGACTTCGCCCTGCAGATAAAAAGACCTGCCGAGTAATTCATTGGCGGCTTCTAAATTTCCTTCAATTAACTTATTTTTAATCAAAGTCGTAGACACAATCTCGCCGCGATGACTGATGGCAGGAATCACGGTAAATCCAATTTTATAATTAGAACAAAATCCCGACAA
>JAYSSX010000331.1:0-2638 GCA_043720315.1 Pseudobdellovibrionaceae bacterium
TGTTTGCCAAATTTAAAGTCATGACCTACAACTAAATGACGGGCATTAAATCGACCAACGACAATTTGTTCAAAAAAATCGATATCGGTAATTTGGGAAAACTCGGAATCAAACTTTTGCACATAAAGACAATCAATTTTGAACTTCTCACATTGCTCTACTTGATCTTCGGTAGAAAAAAGTTTTCCCTTGTAATCTTGAGGACGAAAAAACTGAAACGGATGCGGATCAAAGGTCAGTAAAACTGTAGGTAATCCCGACTGAGCCGCCAATTGCTTGGACTTTTTTACAAGTTCTTGATGGCCCAAATGAAAACCATCAAAATTCCCTATCATCAATACGCAGCCTTTTTGCTTGCGCTCTGAAGTGAAATATACATTAAAACCGTCTAGATCTTTTATGTTCATTATTATCCTGCTTGAACAACACTATAACTTAACGAAACCTTTAAAAAAACTTGAATTTTAATGCAGAATTGATATGTTGCGACAAATGTCTTCATTTACCTCTAAACTCATAACAGCTTACTCCTATACCTACCAGCATAGGGCCATAGTGATCCGGGCTTTGTTCTGCTGGGTAATTGGCGTTTTTTTAATCAGCACTGACGAGTTAAATAATTACGACGCCCGCCTAAATATTAGGGGCCAACAGAATTTCAATAATGAACTGGTGGTCGTCGAATTGGACCAGAAGCTGTTTTATAACAATGAACTCACCTCGATGAAAGAATCCTCGGATATCAGCGATAATTACTACTGGGATCGCTCTTTATGGATGGAAATATTAGAAACTCTGCTGAAAGCCAATCCCAAAAAAATAGCCGTCACTTTGACCTTTAGTGAAAGCATTGGACCACTTCAACCGAATAAAAATGAATTTGCATTATTCAGCGACGATAGAATCTACTGGGCAGCAAAAAACAAATCTGACCTTACCACACCCTCCAGCTGGCGTGATCGATCACATTTGGCCAGTTTCGATCTCACCAAGGATGAGGATGGGTTACTGAGAAGGTACATGACCAGTGGAAATCTTCCTGAGGTTCTAGCCGAATACAGTGGAATTGCGCACAGTCGATTATTAAATTTTCGTGGTAAAGAAGTCACCAATCAAAAAATAAAAGCTTCTGATTTAATCAACCACAAGGTGAGTTTAAAATCTTTGGAAAATAAAATTATTATAATTGGATTAGACAAAGAAGAATATTTAACTCCGATTGGGCCCTTGTCCCGCGCTGATCTAGTAGCACACATTGTTGATAATATTTCACATAACCGCTGGATCACCCGTGGTTATATTTATTTTTATGCAGTCGAGCTGCTGGTTGTGCTTCTCCTGACCCTCTACATGATTATGCAATTCCCTCAGTCCATTGCTTTCGTATTAGTGCTTTGGATTACAACATTGCAAGTGGCTTTGTCTATTTGGGTTTTTGATACTTTCCGAATTTGGCTACCGATCTTTTCGGCTTGCATTCAAATCTTTAGCACATGGTCGATATTTATCGGGTACCAAGCTAATCGAATCGAACAAAAAAACTGGCAACTACAGCAAGAGAAAAACTATCTTAAAGAGCTGGAACAATTAAAGAATAATTTTGTCTCTTTAATTAGCCACGATTTAAAAACGCCCATCGCAAAAATTCAGGCCATTATTGATCGCTTAATGACTCAAAATCCACAAAGTCAGCTGTTTGATGATTTTAAATCTTTGCGATTTTCCAGCGAAGAACTGAATAAATACATACAGTCTATCATTCAAGTATTACGGGTAGAATCCAGAGATTTTAAAGTGAATATGCAAGTTGGCGATATTAACGAAACCATCGAAGAGGCTGTGCGCCAACTTTTGACTTTGGCTAAAGAAAAATCGATTCAGATCCGCACCGAACTGGAACCTATGTTTTCAACTGAGTTTGACTTTATTTTGATTAAAGAAGTCCTCATCAATTTGATTGAAAATGCTATCAAATATACACCAGAGGGTGGAACGATTTTAGTAAGGTCAGCCGAAGCGGAAAATGAAATTAGGGTTGAAGTTCACGACAATGGAAATGGAATCCCCGAGCAAGAGATTGAGCATATCTGGGGCAAATTCGTTAGGGGTAAAGACCAAGATTTAAAAACAAAAGGGACTGGACTTGGGCTTTACTTAGTGAAATATTTTATAGAACTTCATAACGGAAGAGTCTCGATTGAAAGCTTGGTAGGACAAGGAACAAAGGTTTCCTTTACCTTACCAATTGAAGTCCCGGCCGAATTGCCGGAAAAGGAAAATACATGAATCCTTCGTTAAACGTACTTATTGTAGATGATGAAAGCGAATTGAGAAAAAGCGTTTTATCAATTATTGAGTCCTTAAATATTGATGTTCAATTTAGCTTCCAGGAAACCGATAACGGTTTAAAGGCAGTTCAATTGACCCGTCAGCAAAACTTTGACCTTGTTTTGATGGACGTAAAAATGCCCGAACTTAATGGCCTTGAGGCTTTGGAACAAATAAAGTCTCATGATCCAAGAACCTTTGTTGTTATAATGACTGCACATAGCAATCTGCAAGATGCTGTTTTGGCAATCAAAGAAGGCGCCTACGACTACGTCGAGAAGCCGGTCAATCCGGAACGCCTAAAAGAAAT
>JAYSSX010000332.1:0-5736 GCA_043720315.1 Pseudobdellovibrionaceae bacterium
CTGGCTTGCGACCGCTTTTTACTTTGAGTTAAAGAAAAATCCACGACGATATTTGTAATGACCGTATTCTGACGTAATTTGGATTGATTGAATCGAAGATAAGTCGGCTGTTCGGCATTTAAAGATAGCGCCAGCTCCTCGTCACTTCGCAATTGAGAAAGCAGCGACTGGCTTAATTGATCAAACCACTTTTCGGTGTCTAAAATAAATTTCTTAGTTGGACTGGTATCTGTAGACATTATTTTCCTCCGAAAATTTCAATATTTTTAAATAAACACGGTGGCGATGAGTGTCCCACTCGAATAATCTGGCTGGGTTCACCTTTTCCACAAAAAGGATGTCCGTAAACTTCCACTTCTGGGGCCGTTCCCACCATTGACAAATTATTCCAAAATCCAACCGTGCGACCTCGGTAATTGGATCGTTTAACGGTTTTAGTCAGCTTTCCATTTTCAATAAGTCTTCCGTATTCAGCACCGAACTGGAATTTGTCTCGGTAATCATCGATGGACCATGAATTATGCGAATTCAACAAAAGACCTTTTTCGGTTTTTGCTATCATTTCGCTTAATGGGGTGGTGCCGGGTTCGATATTAATATTGGCCATTCGATCTATGGGAGCCCGGTTCCAGCTGGCAGCACGAAAATTCGCCACACCAGGTTTTTGCATTCGGGTTTGGCTTTCCAAACTTCCTAATCCACGTTGTAGAACGCCATCCTTAATTAAAAATTCTTTCTGACTTGGGTTCCCGCAGTCATCAAAAGCGTAAGTAGCAAATTGTGTTTTTAAAGTAGGATTAAAAGTCGCGTTCATCAATTTTGATCCGTACTGGAGTTGTCCAAAGTCAGACGGTTTTACAAAACTCCATCCGGCAAAATTTCTTTCGTCACCTAAAATACGATCGAGTTCCAGAGGATGGCCGATTGATTCGTGAATCTGAATCATCATCATATCGGGTTCTAAAATAAGATCGCGTGTATCGGTAGGGCAAATTTCGGCTTCTGATAATTCAACCGCTTGTTCGCCAGCCAATGTAGAAATTTTTTCCATAAAATTTTGGTTAAAATATTCCAGACCCATTTGACTGCAACGACATAACGAACCGTGATCAGTGCGGGTGATGCTTTCTCCATTTTTTTCGGCAGTAACGGCTAGGGAGCTGCTAATTAATAGAAAATCTTGAATGGTTTCTAAACCGGAGGTGCTGTAATGTTCAAAATGGCATTCAACAATACGTGCATCGATCGATCGATTAATGATGGTGTCTGAAACTTTCATTTTTTTAGTCGAATAAACTAATAAGTCAGAAAATTCTTTCAAGGACATCTGATCTAAGCGCTGATTAATTTCTGAATGATATTTACCTTTGCTATTGGGTCGCACGGATAAATCGAAATTAAACAACTTCGCGGCCTCACTTTGTACGGCTAGCTTTTTAGCTGCGGCCAAGGCGGCTAAAATGCCCGTTTCCGAGTCATCACTGGTCGCCGCATAGGCAAAATGACCTTTATGAAAGACTTCAACCATAACTCCTTGGTCGTGAAAATAAGTATTTTGATCTGGTTTTTCATTTCGAGCCGAACGATTGTGAGTGATTTCTTGAACAAATCGAAATGAAGCCCATTCGACCTCTTGTTTAGCCGCGCTCATGATTTTGGCCACGTCACGAATTTGAGTTGATTTGGGGGTTTGCAAACTGATCATCATAAGGTGTTCCTTCGTAAAAAATGATCATAGAGGCAATTCAGCCCAAGTGATAGCCTCCGCCCTTAGCGTTAAGTCATTCTTTACAAATAGGACAATTTGAGGCAGATCTATAACTGATGAATTCTTCTCATATTAAAGTGGATAATCCCGATTTAGATTTGCTGGCGCGCAGGAAGTTTCTGACTGAAAGTTGGAAACCTTATCCGAGCTATGTCAAAACGAATGGTTCTGTAGTTGGACGAATTACTGCCTTTACTAAGGGTGGATTTTATATATACGGGGAGTCGCATTTGTTCCCGTTGTTTGGAAAAGATCTCAGCCCATGGGCAAAGATTTTAACCCTTGGAGATATTGTCGCTTTTGAAAAGAGCGAACAGTATTTTAAGAATTTTACTTTGTTAACTGCACAGGTTTTAGAAGACAAAAACGATACAGCCTATTTTCAAGAACTTACAAAAAAAAGAAAAAATCATTTAAAATGGATTCAGTTTCTAAGTGACGTGCAGAATTTTTTTCTGATGAAGGATTTTATTCAGGCGCAGACTCCCAGTCTTGTTGATTGTCCCGGAACTGAACCTACTTTAGATCCTTTTTTTACCGATTTTAATTTAGGATCTAAAAAGTATTCTAAAACCCTACCAACCAGTCCAGAATTGCATTTGAAGAAATTATTGACGGCCGGGTACGAGAATATTTTTGAATTAAAAAATTGTTTTAGAAATAATGAGATCACGGAAATTCATCAACCAGAATTTACGATGTTAGAGTGGTATCGTAGTTACTCTTTATTAGGTGATATTGAAGTTGATGTCGTCGAATTAATTAGTCGATTGGATACGCAAAAAAAATTCACTGTAGTCGAACGTTTCAGCGTTAGTCAGTTATTTGAAAAATATGCCGATTTTAAATTGAAACCTGAAACCAGTATTGAAGAATTAAAATCGTTATGTGGAAGCCTTGGAATTGCAAATTCGACTAATGATTCATGGAATGATCTTTTCCACCGAGTATGGGTCGAAAAAGTAGATCCTTATCTTAAAAATCATCCCTTTTTGATGGTCAATCAATATCCACCCTCTCAGGCCGCCTTGGCTAAAATAGGCGCTTTCGGTTGGGCAGAAAGATTTGAGATTTATTTAAACGGAGTTGAAATCGCGAATGCCTTTTTAGAGCTGAATGATCCGGCTATTCAAAAGGAACGATTTGAAAAAGATCTTGAAGAGAAATCTCGCATGGGAAAAACATCGATACTGTTAGATGCCCAGTTTATGAAGGCTTTAGAATATGGAATGCCACCGGCAGCAGGAATTGCTTTGGGAGTGGATAGATTATTTATGGTCACTGCGGGATTTAAATCGATTACCGATTTTAAGTTATTTCCTATCAGCGCACCTTAACGAGAATACTCGTCGCCGAGGTCTGACTATTTATTGATATCGTCTTTAAGTTCTTTGCCGACTTTAAAAAAGGGCAACTTTTTTTCTTCAACGTTAATGACTTCACCAGTACGTGGATTTCTGCCTTTGTAGGCGTCGTATTTGCGATTAACGAAAGAACCAAAACCGCGAATTTCTATTCGGTCATCTTTCATTAAGGCTTCGACCATTGAATCAAAGATTGTATTCACAACAGTTTCGGCTTTAACTCGAGTGATTCCGGCTTTTTCTGATATTAAATTTATTAGATCTGCTTTAGTCATGAATAATCCCTTAAATTACTGATAATACTTGTAATTATACAGATGGAATCAGCTTAGAAAAGCAATCTTCTGATAATAACACAAAGCATATGATATTAGGTCCTAAGTCTAGCCATTTGGACCTGGCAGCCAACTCAATGCTTAGTTTTCCAAAATCTTATGATAGGCATCTTCGACCGATTGAATCATCTTTCGTGTATCAAAGATATTAAGGACTTTTTCACGTGCTTTTCGACCAATCTCTTCGGCTGGGATTACTCCAGAAAAAATATCGATCAATAATTTAGATAAAGATTCAGTATCGGCCGGTCGTAAAAGGAAGCCGTCTTGTCCATCTTCTACGATGTTTGAAATAGGGCTAACTTCACTTCCGATGATAATTTTTTTCTGCGCCATGGCTTCAATCATGGCAGGCTCAAAACCGGTACTTCGTGAACTTAAATTGATATAGGCCTGACTTAAGGTAATACATTGGGAAATGTCTTCGGCCCGCATGGCTCCTGGCATTTTAATTCGATTTCCCAAAGCTAAGTCCAATGCCTTATATTCGATTTCTTTTCGTTTCGGACCTTGTCCAACTATAATCATATAGGCATTGGGTTTTTTAATAGCGACTTTAACAAAGGCCTCCAATAAATTACTGATCTCTTGGACTTCGGTCATATCAGTTAAAGTCAGTAAAATGTGCGAGTTTTCGGGAATATTTAATTGCGCACGCAATTCATCACTTAAAGGATGCGGTGATAGGTCACCTAACTCGACTCCGTAAGGAACTTGGTAGGTATGATATTCCGGGTACAGGTAATACCTTTCTAAAAAGATTTTCTGTTGCGGACTAGTTACAAAAACGCCATCGGCCGTTTTTAATAATTTACGATCGTGGCCGAAATAGGTAGTTAAAAATTTATAAGCAACGGCAGTTCCTGTGCTTAGTAATGAACTAACGGTCTCTTGTCCCATACCTAATATCGAAAACAATTGGGACATTTCAGTGGCGTCAATATCGTATGCGATTTTGATTTTGTAAGTTTGTTTATATTTTCCAATTCGATATCCAAGGCGATCAATACTGTGAAGAAGATCAAATTTTTTTTCTTTATGCAGC
The DNA here is from genome assembly GCA_043720315.1 of Pseudobdellovibrionaceae bacterium. GTDB lineage: Bacteria > Bdellovibrionota > Bdellovibrionia > Bdellovibrionales > Bdellovibrionaceae > JAYSSX01. The sequence goes on from JAYSSX010000332.1 coordinate 4,513, forward strand.
GATTTAAAACAGGCAATCATTGCCTCTTCTAGTTTCATATATTGAAAAGGGGATCCTTGTTCCTGCACATAATAAGTGTGAACTCCGTCACGAAAAACTTCATATTTTCCTAAGAAACTCTTAGAAGCAATGACACAAACTTTATGGCCCTTGTTGGAAAGTCCACGGGCAATAGGCCATAAAAATCCATGGTCGGTCGCGCGGCTCAATACCGGAAATCGATTCGCCATAAAACAAATATTTAGTTGTTCTTTTTTATATGCGGCCATGATTTTAGTTTATTCAAGCCAACCACCTTTGACACCTTTTTTCTGTAAGGCCAGACTGTATTGTCGGTTCAGTTGGTTAATGTAAGAGTCCTGCCAATTCTGTTTATGTACTAGGTCGTGGCGATAATTAATTTTAAGGTCAGAATTGAGACTTATTAACTCTAAAAACGAACTTAAGTTTGAATCGATGATCCAGCCGGTTTTATTATGCAGAGCAATTCCCGGAAGAGTGCGAACTTGTTCGCTGGACGCAATCACAGGAACCTTGTGTCTTAGAGCAAAATTGAAATAATAAGTCAGTTCGGTCACGTTCAAGTTCAAGTGACAGATCAGCACCGCTTTGGAATTTGAAATCAAATCTTCATCGGAAAATTCATTTAAGTAAATTATATGGGGTTTTCGATTTAAATCCGTTTCGGTTCTCTCCATATTTGTAATAAAATTTAATTCACCATGAGAAGTATCCGTAACTTGTGGGAATTGTCTTTTACTGATCTGCGGGATAAAAACGTAGGGTTGGTAAGTAACCAACTTTTTCTGGTGTTCGGAATCGTTGTTTTCCGCGGTTTGAAAGGGACTATTTAATACTGGTGTTAAAACTTCAGTCATCAAAGTCTCTTCAATAAGATTTTTTCTTTTTAAATAAATAAGATCTTTGCGACTTTCGGTAATGACTAAATCCAAATTTTTTAAAAAATATTTAACGCTGATTTGCGATTTTAGACTGAGTTGATCGGTAAATGAATTTTGAAAATTGGCCACGGAAATTGTTTTGAAAACCGTTCCCAAAAACATTTGCGCCCATTGAAACCGGTGATAGGTTTTTTTGCTTTCCTGATCCAGATAAAAATGCAAAACATCGGGCCGAAATTGAACTAAATAAGGAAAAACTTTTACGATTTCTGAAATTCCCCAGTTCTTAAAAGAGCGAAAGACTTTTAAGTTTGGTAAATTT
>JAYSSX010000333.1:0-1945 GCA_043720315.1 Pseudobdellovibrionaceae bacterium
TTGTCAGACATAAAATATAAGAAAAATTCAATCAAATCTTATTTAAATATTTGAAATTACTCTGTTTCACTCGAAATCATAAAGAATCACTAAAGGTGACAGTCCACGACCAGTGTAATTCAAATAGCCAGCCTTTCTAATCTATCTACAATTTAACTGTACTAGAGGCTGGTGCGATATTAGCTAAGTAAAAGATAACCTTCATTAAAGGAGCTTTTGCGTGAGCAACCCCGCCGCTAAAATTTTTGCAGTTGCACCTATCATTTTAACTTCATGGATGGCCTTTGCCGGTTCACTAACAAAAACCGTCTATGATTTCGACGACACCTTAATTTCCACAACAGCATACGTTCAGATTTACAAAAGTGGTTCTGATGCGAAGACTGCTTCTGCTGATGACATTCAACGTGTTTCTACAGCGATGTGGGCAGAAGTCCGCGCTGAACTTGGAAAAGATGGCGAATACAAAGAGTGGACGTTAAATCCTGAATTTTCGTTCCAAAACTTTACTGGCGTTCCTGGAACAAATGCGTTCTTAGGCCACATCAAAGAAACATTAGCCACTAAAACTGCAGCTCAGTGGCAAGCCCCTATGTGGTCGGATTTCGTAAAACAATTAAATAATAACAATACAGCCAACGATGTTTTTATTTTAACAGCCCGGTCATCTATGGCAGCTGATGTTTTAGAGGGTTTTCAATTTCTACAAACTCAAGGTTTAATTAAAAACTTGATTCCTGGTGAAAATATTTTTGCAGTGAGTGACCCTACTCTTCGACTGAAATCAAATCCCTCTTTGGTTTTAGCCAAGGAAAAAAGTGAAGTTTCCAAATCACTTATTATGCAAGAAATGTTAGACGAATTAGAATCAAATGCTAAATTGGATTCTAGTCAAAAAGCCACGTGGGCATTCTATGATGACGACTATGCTAACTTTGCAAAAGCTAGAGACACTTTAGTTCCATTGGCTAGCCAACGTTGGCCGCATGTTCAAATTACTGTTGGTTATGTTGGTGTTGTTCGACCTAATACACCAGAGCACGAAGTGGTTGTGAGACCTGCTGCTTTGATGACCAGAATGAAGAAAGCCAACTAGCTCATTTAAATTCCGCAGGCCTGCTCCATACTTTTTCCGCAGACTTGCTTCATTATCATTGGCCTTTTTTGAATACGAAGGGATAGTCGATTGAAACGACTTGTCCTTTCGGCGCTGGTGGGAAACTCCAAGTCTTAAACATATCAGTAATACAGCTCTGCATACCTGTGTCTTTTATCGTGGATTTGCCTTCTAACATTGAAACTTCTTTGACCGCACCTTGGTCATCCACTACCCAATGAATCACCAGCTTTCCATCTAAAGTTTGGTTTTGAATTAACGCGGTTTTGTAACAAGATTGAACTTCTTCTAAATGCTCCCTTATTCTTAAACGAATGGCTTCACGATTCGAACGATCATTAGATGCAAAGGATGTAATCGATAAAAAAACAATAACAGCTAGAAAATACTTCATCAAAACCCCCGAAGCAGAATAGCTCGAATCCATCCCAGTCACAAATAAAAAAGCCTCGCAGTAGAGCGAGGCCTTTTTAAAAACTAAAGATGATTGCTACTAAAACTTAACAATTAACGTTGGGGTTTATTCCATGCAGATTTTTTTTCACCAGAATGTTCTAGTTTGTCACCTGCATTCGAAATTGATTTACCTAAACGTTCAGCGCCGGCACGAGATACTTTTTCGCCAGCACGCTCTAAAGCATCACCGGCTTTGTGAGACATAGACTCCTTATTATTTTTATTTTTCATAAAATCTCCTTTCAAGAGATAACAAATCTGTATACGAAGTCTGTTCCACGCCAAACTCAAAATAAAGTGTTCTACACAAAAAAAGACGTGTAAAAAAACCTCGGATCAAGTAAAAGTTCCCTATGATGACGCCAACCAATT
>JAYSSX010000334.1:0-2921 GCA_043720315.1 Pseudobdellovibrionaceae bacterium
TGATTCATTTCTGGGGCTGAAATGGTGTGTCGCACACGACACACCTCGGTAACTTCCCATTTTTTAGCCATAGACCTCTAAAAATTATTTGTAATCATAACTTCTGCTTTAATCGGGTCTGAATTTATTGGGGTTTGAATTGGATCTGTGCTTTCAGGATTTGGACCTGCAAATGCGGCTTCTGGCTTAATTGAAACCTCAGGCACTAGTTTGGGCCGTGTTAGTTCTTCAATTAAAGCGTTCACTTCTTTTGAAGGCTTTTTGACGTCAGCCTTTGCTTTGGATGTTTCAGCGTCGACATAATTTCGCAGAAGAGAATCTATTTTCTGAAACTCTTCTCTAAACGCTGTAACCTTTCTGACCGTGCGGATGTATCTGAAAATACAATAAAATGCCGCATATAAAATTCTACCGACAATTGCTACTGCAGCAGCGATCAAGCCAATGGAAAAAACAAGCTTTGCAAACCCAGCAAAGCTTGTCGCAATTGACGTCATCAACCCGCCTAGCGAGTTAAAGAAGCTAATCGCAGCCTTCAAAAGAAAGGCACCTATAGCAAGTAAGGCAATAGGTATTGCTATGAACGCGAATAGTTCATTGTTTTGATCATTCATTTTTTTATACTCCCACACACTATGGTTATATTTATTCCCTTAACCCATAGGGTGTTAATTGATTTCATTTTTAATCTCGTGATTGTAACTAATTAATTTCTGTGGGCTATTGTGTCTTGGAAAGAAAATAGGTACAAAAGACTTTTGTACTAATTTTGGAGACTCTTTACCCACGTTTTGCAATACATTTGCATGCAGTTTGCTAAGACTAATTCCTTTAACTGATGTGTTGATGGCCTTTGCTTCCCAGAGATTCTGTTTAAAATCTTCAAGCAGCACAAAAGCAAAGATCCGCTTCTTTGGCGTGTACTCACGTTTGAGTTGTTCTAGAATCGTTAGAAGAATTTTATCAGCGATCCACTTATTTCTGACAAGCCACACAACCATTGCGGTATTGATTCCGTCTTGGTTGTAGTAGGAATAAGTTTGCTCGTATCTAGATTCATCCTTCAAATTCAAATCAACTTCATAGCCAACGACCATATCGGCTTTGCCACCGTGAAATACTGTTATGCCATCGGGCACGTGATCTTTGATTTCGCGAATACCTTTCGGGAAATTCGATGGGCTAAGGCTTGCCAACATCTGTTCGGTGAAATGCAAGCAATCAACATCAGATTGCCAGTAATCACCAAGTTGAAGGCAAGTTGCTAAAAAATCATGGGTCGGAGCATGAGGTTTGTATCGGTAATGGGCGATGGCATCGCGATCCATAAGTACAACTTCAAAACCAGATTCCTTTAAAGCCCAGAGTTCTTGTTCTAGGTGTTTACCACGAGGAAGAACTTGAATGAGCTTTTCATTTTTCAATTGGCGTAGGGCTTTATAAACCCACCATTGAGATTTATTTTTGAAACTCACTTCTTTGAGCATCGGGGTCGTTGCGACTTTCCAAGTCCATAGAAACTCAAGGACACCGATGTCACGCATTGAAAGCTTACGCTTAAAAGTGCGTTTAAACTTTCGCTTTTTAAAAACAGCTTTTGATTTTTCCAAAAGAGTTTTCCTTTCTGCCGATCAAGGCAAAAATATTTAAATGTAAAAATAGGGTTTACCGGGCTTTACACGCCCGTGTTCAATAGGATTAATTATTTGATATGATCTAAACTTTAAGTTCTAGACGGTTTTACCTTTCGTTGGTTCGTCGCTTTAATTGCTTAAGATCATTTTGTGACTATCGCGTGAGACTCGCACACGCTTATGGATATACAAAGCAAAGGCAGTGCCAAGAATGCAAAGTGACTTCAAAAATATTTCTAAGTGCTTGAATTGAAAAATGAATCGTATGAATCTCAATTTTTTATTTATAGAACTGATTTCGAAAAAAATAACGAGATTGTTCGCACTTGCGAACACAAAAAATTGATCATCAATAAAATTAAACACTTAAGTTGTCCGTAATAGCGAACAGTGTATAAAAAAAATTTATATTCGAGTCTCAGCGGTAAGACTCAGTCTCACGAGTCTCAAGCCGAGTCTCACTGACATCATGCAAAATGAGACTCAAGTCTCATGAATATAAAAAAATAAGCAACGTCTGAAAACTGAGCATTGCTGTATTTTATTATTGCTTTGAAAGAAGTGTTATTGGTGCGCCTTTAAGTTTTTTCCCATATCCCGATAACATTGCCGTTTTTATCAGAAAATGTTGCGAAGGAGTTTTTGCTATCACCAGAGTCCATTTTATGAAGAATTACTTTGCCACCAAGTTCAACTACGCTTGTCATGACGTTTTAACTGATAAAGTATATGACCTCCTGCGACTTGGTTTAAATGATGCCATAAAGCCTTGGAATGAATCGAAAGCTACTGAATTCGAAAAGTACACTAAGTCACAAAAGAGAGTGTCTAATAAGGCCAAAAGAACGACAAGAAAATCAGTATCAGAGAATACTGAACCAGCAATCAACAACACTCCTCCTACTGTTGAGTCCAGTGTCTTACTCAATGAAAATGACGAAGTAAAAAAAGTTAGTTAATTTTAACTAACTTTAGTTGGCATTGAACTATTAGGATATAATTTGCCTCTAATTAGATTAAAGCGAAATTATTTCAAATCAAACAACTGTTAGATTTACGTTGATAGGGTGCGCCAGTGCACGCATTTTTTTGGCAAAGTTATTCAGATGTATTTTTGCATTTCTTACACCAGCCCCCATGTGAGACAGTCCACCAAGATGCCGAAAAAGAGTGTCCATTTTTGCAAATAAAACTTAGTGGCGTAGATTTATCAACATATACATTTGAAAAACATTTGCCGTCTTTAGCAACTGCAAGTTCTTTAATTTTTAATAGGGTAGTGGTTTT
>JAYSSX010000335.1:0-3380 GCA_043720315.1 Pseudobdellovibrionaceae bacterium
GGTTTATATCAGCAACGCGAAGATATCAGTGTCGATTTAACTGGGTCTTCGACAAAGTATAAAGTCGGTGAAAGAGCCCTTTTGTTTTCTAAATTGAAAACGGCGGGTTGCTATCAAATGGCTTTATGGAATCGGGTCGCAAAGGCAAGTGATGCCTCTATTGCCTATTTGTTTAGTAAGGGTATAACATTGGAAGAACTGCAAAATGCTTACGGCGCCAATAACGAACTCATGTTACAACTGTTAATCTCAAATATTAGAAAAGGCCAAGCTTTTGATGCAAAATGGAATGCGGAATTTTTACAGGCGCAGCAAATCTTTTCGGCAGTGGAAGAACTACGTGCTAGCGAAGTGTTTTCACATACACAGAAATTTTTAGGTTTTGATAAATTTAAAAGTGTCAAAGCCCAGTCTATAGCGCGTGGAAATACTCCTTATCAAGCTAAAGTGATAACGGTGAAAAACAATCAACTTCAATTTAAATTAAATTCAGAAGAAGTGATGACAGCTGACTTGTGCTTCTAAGCTGCCTCTTATAATCAAACCCTACAAAAATGGATAACCTAGTTGTGAGTAATACTATCCATTTGCATTTGTTTTTTGTTCACTCGGCCTAACAAACTCACCAACGTTTTACGTGGCAATCGGCTTAAAATAAAAACCATTATTTTGTTTTTGTATCCAGTCACTATAGTCGGTTGGCTTTTTTGGTGTAATGCATTTTCCAAGGCTTCGTCGACTACCGCATTCGAGGTCTGAATGATCCACTTAGGAATTCGGTCATCCAAACCGCCAGCCCTACGATTGAATTGCGATTCCGTGGCCCCAGGACAAAGATTTAAAATATAGATTCCAGTTTTTTTATATTCGTACCAAAGGCTTTCTGTAAAAGAGGTTACATAGGCTTTTGAGGCCGCATAAACCGCATTTAATGGTGAAGGCTCAAAAGACAATACCGATGAAGTGTTTATGAGTACCTGACCTGGTTTAGCGGTTTTTAAAAAACGATAGGAAAGTAAAGTCAGGGCTTCCATGTTAAGTCGCAACATACTCATCAAACTTTTTTCAGTAAGGTGAGTAAACGGACCAAAATGAGCTAGTCCTGCGTTGTTTACCAACAAATCATAGCCAATTTTAGTGAGGTCATTTTGAATTTTTAATAGGTCAGCAGCTTCTGTTAAGTCGGCGGTAATAAAGGCGTGAGGGGCGCCGCCCATTTCTTTAACTAGTTCGACAAGGCGTTGTTCGTTTCGCGCCACTGCAGTAACTGCAAATCCTTTTTGTGCTAATTTTAGAGCAAAGGTTCTTCCGATACCCTCGCTGGCCCCAGTAACAAGTGCTTTTTTAGTTGTAGTCATCAAAATACCCTAATCTCATTTAGTTATTTTTGCAGGCAGTTAATCTGATGGCAATACGATCTTTTTCTTTGGTCGAAGAAAATTCAGCGGTATCCAAAGTTTGACTTGTTTTTTTTGTCACTAACTTCGCTACGTGAGTTCCTACGCGTGATTTATAAACCGAATCAAAGTTTCCGTAGGTATCCACATCGATCGAGGTTGTCAGGCGACCATTGTCGAAAAAATCGACCCGCAATAATTTAAACGGAAAAAGATTATCATTTTCGCAGAATACGGTGCCGACGATTTGAATTTGATAGGGAGACGCTGAGGTCAAACGAATGGCGGCTCCGGCAGGTGCTGTTCCTGTTGCGAGAACTCCTGCAACCACTGCAGCATTAGCAGCAACGTTTGCTGTTTTTACAGATTGATTGGTAGAGGCACAACCAAAAAAACCGATGATGAGTATAAAATAAAAAATTACTTTTGTGAGAATGATGCCAATATTCATACACTAATTTGTAGCAGAATATCGGCACCGAAGGAACGATTTGAGCTAATTACTTTTGATGCACTCAAGAATTTGGCTTTGTTATGAAAAACCAGCATGCGAACAAGCGTTAATGATAGCTGCTTTGCTGCCTGAACCTGACCAGCAATTATAAAGGATATCGTCAGCCATTTTTTTAATTTCTTGTGCGTAGTCTTTACAACGGGCACTACAGGTAGTGCTTCACTCTTTAAGAACTGTTTCCGTGTCTGCCATTGCGGTCGATCCCAAAAGTAATAAAACTAGTATCTACTTCATAAATTCCCCTTTGTAATGTGGGTATATTTGCTACCAGTTGTCGTGGAGCTTTCGCTTAAAGCGACAACTGTGCCATTGGTAGGAGTGACCGAATGACTCCAGAAATACTTAGATATCGCGCCGCAATATTGAGTAGGTGAGATCAGTAATGAAGGTTTAGGTTCATCAACTCTTCGTTTTTCCAATGGAGTTTTCACCTGTGGAGTAAAACTGTATCGATCGTGAAAGGAATCTAAATTTATCTTAGGAAATTTAATTTTTCGATTAGCAATCGCCAATTCATAATCGACGTTGAAGTAGATCGAGTTCGCAAACCCCACGGCAGTAAATAAAATACCCAAAGTAAAAATTCGTATAAATGAATTCCATTTCATAGCAACTCCGCAGGCAAAAGCACATTATAAAATCAAACTGAGGCTAAAAAGGGAGGGGGGATAGTCCGATTAGGCAAACGAAAAAGCGCTCAGTTGCCTGAGTAATTTTAGTTGAAAATATTTTTTAACTTGTGTTTTTGATAACGCTAAAGCCTTTTAGCTTTACTCAAGGCGAGATCTTCGAAAAAGAATATTCTCTAGAATAAAAAGGAACATTCTGCTAACCGGTTCAAATTTTCACAAAGGTAATCTTATTCTTTGTGAAAGCCAGATTTTTCAAATTAAATTCATTCCCGTATTTTATTTAGCCGATACGTCCATAAATAATTAAGACACTCGCTGCGAGCATAAAGAATGCAGGAACAGATTTTTTTATAGGATCTTTAACTTTAAAATGCATAGCTAGTGCTCCCAACATCAGAATCGAAACAAGAAAAGCGCCGACTAAGGCGATTTGGTAGTTCCATAAACCGAAAATAAGCGCTACAGCAGAGCCAATTTTTAAAAAGCCGACGAGGTAATAAAGCCATTCAGGTAAACCATAGGCTGCAAATTCTTCTTTGAGATTCTTAGCTGATTGGCCTCGGTAAACTGTTTCTTTCGAATATCGTATAAGCCAAACATTTAGTAAACCGGCGGCAACTAAAATTTGTAGAAAACTCGTGTAATTCAATCAACAACCCCTTGATCGTAGTTAGGCAGCATGGTCTATTAATTGTGTATGGAAAAAATAACAATAACTGCGCAGTTAATTTCAAGTATATCCTTTTTTCAAATCGAAAAGATTAGTTTTTGCTTTTTTTGGGATGGCCCTGCAAAAAAAGCAAGTAAATCGGAAGGCTTCTTAAAAGAAAAAGGCCA
>JAYSSX010000336.1:0-2433 GCA_043720315.1 Pseudobdellovibrionaceae bacterium
CCACAATTTTTGTTTCCTAGTCAACGATGAAAAGGGACCTGAAGTTGTTAATCGATTACATAAGGCGTTTCAGTTGGATGGAAAAAAATAATTTTGTTAAGTCTTTGCACTTTTATTTTCGCCGGTTTTCCGTCGCTTCACTTTTTATTACCACTGAAAAAACCCTATAACCCTAAGTTTTTTGCATATAACTGATTATGTGCGCGACAAACTAAGCGAATATTTTCTGCGGAGGTTTCACCACCCAAAGCAAAAGGGTACCTGTGATCGTATTCCAATTGAAATTGCGAGCTGCATCTTCTACCTGTTGCCAAATTTTCGAAGGTGCAGCAGCCACCCGCCTTCTCATAAACGAATCGTTTTACTTTGGCCGAAATGTATCGAGAATTCTTTAGCCTTTCACCAAGCCTGGCCTTTGTTAGCCCGGATTTATTCAATGGCGAGTTTTCTTCACTCCTTGGGCCAGGTTTTTTATTCTGTAGCGCGGTTTCTACTTTCATTGACGTGAGTCCCCTATTCTGCACAGCAACACCACCTGGTGGTGTTGCATCGTTTCCAACTTTACCAGCTTCTCTATTTAAAAATTTAGCTTCATTTTTTATAGAATTCTTTTTATTAGTCATAGAACTCTCCTTGCCCAACCCAATTTTCATAAGCCGATCCGCCATAATTCCAATAATTTCAGCGTAACTTGCCCCGGGCGCAACGTGCGAATAGGCAAACTTTAGCTGTTCCAATTTTTCTAACAACTCTCGATCAACGACTAATGTAATTTCGGTTTTATCTTTAGCAATCTGACGAACCGTTTCAGCCTTCGGCAAATCTGGTGAAATTTCAGAAAAAATAATTTCACACTCTTTTTTAGATTTGCCCTCTAATAATGAAATAAAATCCTGCTTTTCTTGCACAGAATATTTTATGCCATTGTATTTTCGATTTTGTCGCATAAAAGTGTGGGCCTGGGCCACCGTTGCCAAATTCAACAATCCTGAAGAAATGGATTCTTTAATTTCGGGAATATCCTTTAGCAACCTGGCAGTGGAAATTCTGCGATAGGCGCTGCTTTCGGAATATTTTAGTTCTTTAACACAGAATTCTAACAAACTGGCGAAGCCCAATTCTAAATAAAGTTTCCGCCGATCAACTTCTGCCAATAGTTCAATAATATCTACAGTTAGATTTCTTTCCATTTGTGATTTACTTTTTAGAGATGCAACCAATTCCGAATCTGATAACTTCAAATTTTTCATAAGACTTCCTTATTTGATTAGACCAATTTCTAATCGATAGAAAGCAAAGGTAGTGCCGATGTAAGGAAGAAAAGATGAAGGCAAGAAAGAATAAATAGAAAAAATTTCGGGCTTAAATTAAAACTGAAAAGAGTAGAATTTAACAAAATAAATTTGTGCTGCAGGAATTTAAACGTAATTTCGTTAAACAGCGAAATTAACTTTTGGAATCGTAAGCATCGCGAATACCGATACCGATATTAATCATAGCAAATTCGATCAATAGCAAAGCCAAGGCAGGAAACCAAACCAGCCACTCGGCCGTGGTGAAATACTTTTGCGCCTGTGACATCAGCTCTCCCCAACTTGGGGTAGGTGCCCGCAATCCTAATCCTAAATAATCTAACAAGGCCAAACCTGAAATATTTGCAGCAATTGCAAAAGGAGAAAAGGTCACCAAAGGAGTCAGTCCATTAGGTAAAATATGCTTGAAAATAATACGAGCATGACTGGCGCCAATTGCGCGCGAAGCTTCCACGAATTCGCGTTTCCGAATCTGTAAAAATTGGCCACGCATATGATGGTAAATCAAAGTCCAATCGAAAATAAAACTAAATACGATCAGCAAAAACATGTTCGGAGAAAAAATCGAAATGATTGTGATCAACAATAATAGTTGCGGGATCATTTCTATGACTTCCACAACCCGCGATCCGGCTAAATCAGCCCAACCACCAAAATAACCGACGAGCGCCCCTAACATAGTTCCGATTAAAAAAGATAAAAACCAAACCCCGACGGCATAACCAATGGAATATTGAAATCCATATAATAATCGCGTCAGAACGTCGCGACCGCGATCATCAGTCCCCATCCAATTTTGTTTTGTGACTGGAGAAGGATAATCACTGACTTCAGTATTGCTTTCAAAAGCATTCCATCGAACTACAGGCCAAATAGCCCAATCTTTTTCACCCATTGGTAAAGATCGATAATCCATAACCATAATGTCATCACGATCAAATAAGGTAGGATGGTAATCTTTGAATAATGGGAAATAAAGCTTTTCATGGTAATTTAAAATGTGGGGTTTATTATTCGCCCAAAATTCAGCAGTAAAACTGAAAAAAGAAATAATACAAATAATCCATACCGAAACGACAGCCGCCTTGTTCCGTTTGAACTTGCGATAACGTTTTAGGGA
>JAYSSX010000337.1:0-2310 GCA_043720315.1 Pseudobdellovibrionaceae bacterium
TGGATCAATGTAGGCACTAATAATACTCCACCATTTTGGCCCCAAGGGTTATCTATAAGATCCTTCGCCTTCATTTTTAAAGGTCCACGGCTTGGCGACACATAAATAAAACCTTTACCTTGTAATTGCTTGGTATCGTAGGAAGTTCGGACAGTTGATGCAACTAGCTTCGTAGGATCTTTCAAACAGGCAAACTGTTCGGCACTTAAGGTTCCGAATTGGAATTTAATATCTTCATATTGGCACGGTACCTCTTGAAAATCATGTTGGGCTAAAACTGCGGAATAAGATCCGATAGATACCGAATTAGCAGTGCTTGCAAATTGTTTTTTCCAAAATGCTAATGCTTGCACTATTGCCTTTCGGGCCTCCACTTTACTGGCACCAAAATTTTTGTCATCCATTTCGATACAATACTTCACTGTTGGTGTATTGATAGGAAGGAACCAAGGATTTTGCGAATCTCTTAAAATCTCTCCTCCGCCGCTAGTCCAACCGGCGTAGGCTTGCGAAGCAAATATCAAACTTAAAAACATTCCGACTAAAATTTTCTTAGGCATACAAAATCTCCATTTCGTAGGTAATACAGTTAATTTCAAATGCCGCGGCTGAGTATAGAGTCGTCGGTTCCAGAATAAAAGTAAATTAATTGTTAATTATAAAAGATGATATTAGTTAATTTTAAATTAACTCATCTGTTCTATCTATGTTACAGTCACTGCCATGAATATATACGAATATCAAAACTACAAAACTTTTCTTAAAGACAGCGTTGTTCATGGAAAAAACAAAACCTCACACAAACTAACCTACGAGGCCCTTGCCCAGGCCTGCCACGTACAAAAAACTTATCTTTCAAAAGTGCTAAATAAAGACGGCGATTTGAACTCTGACCAGTTTTATCGTTGTATGACTTTCCTCAAGTTAGATGAAAATGAAAAGGAATTTATGCAACTAGTATATGACCACCAAACCTCAACCGTGTTGGAAAAGAAAAAATGGCTCGGCGGAAAAATTGAAAACAAACAACACCAGCACATGAAAACGGAATCAAATATAAAAGCCGAGGCTCAAACAACTTCACTGGAACTTTTAAATACCTACTACTTAGATCCCTATTTTTCGGTAATTCATATGTACCTAACTATTCCAAAGTTCCAAAAGAATCCTGAATCTGTAGCTTCCTCACTAAAAATAACTGAAAAAATACTTAACGAATACTTGGATCAGTTACTGGAAATGCGAATCATTGAAAAGCAAGGTACTGAATTCAAATTAATCAAAGACAACCTCCACCTTCCTGAGAACTCGCCTATTTACAAAGCCTACCGAAGTCTGATGCGCATGAAGTCCATTCAGCAAATGGAAACTTTGGCCCCGGAAAAGAGTTACAGCTTTTCGGCGATATTTTCTACCGACCCGGTTGCCAGAAAAACCATACATAAAGCCTTCCTTGCCTTTCTTAAGGAAACCCAAAAGCTTGTGCAAAAAGGCAAAGAAACCGAAGTTTACCAAATGAATTTCGACCTGTTTGACTGGAGTTAACGCGGTTCTTTGCAAATTGTACTTAAAAGCGCAGGCCTCCAAAAATCATATTGACTTAATAGTACTATTTATTTAATAGTACTATCTATAACAGATTATTTTTAGCCAATTAACTAGATGCTATAAACCAAACGAAGAAAGTGAATACCCAATGAACACAACCGAATCAACAAATCTACAACAGGAAGCCATTAATCAAATCGCCGAAATTCACAAAGTCATCGAAGGTAGCAATAAAGCCCTCTTCTCAGGTGAACGTATGATGGTGATGGGAATACTTATTACTTTCATCCCCTTGATGGAAAAGATGACGACCTACTTAACTTTTGGCCATGATTTCGGTTCTGATGCGGGAATGATTATCGCGGCTATTCATACCGTTTTTTATTGGTCACTATTTACAATAGTTGGTCGCCTATTGCCATTTAAGAAATCCACGCAGGCTAGTTCCCACCCCTTGATTCAAAAGGCGTTCAGTTTAAGTCGACCGTTTATGGTTTCTATTTTTGGTTTGATTTTTGTTCTTTCGCTAGTGGGTCAGTTCCAATTAATTCACCCAATGTCGTTAATATTATTAGGATTGATGTTTAGTCTTTATGGAAGATTCACGATTCCTGCCGTGACCTATATTGCTTGGACTTATATTTTTCTAGGTTTGATTTACGCAGCATTTAGCAACCAGAACATTCAGGGCCTTTGGATTTACATGACGGCCTACAATGGCCTTAGTTATTTCGCTATGGGATGGTTTTTACGTAAAGAAAA
>JAYSSX010000338.1:0-2991 GCA_043720315.1 Pseudobdellovibrionaceae bacterium
GCTTTAATTAAGGAAAGAGGAGTCCAACAATGAATTTTAAATTACTTTTAATTTCATCTCTATTTTTAGCAGCTTGCGCTCAGGGACCAGTAACGTCAAATCCGACGCCAAAGCCGGGACCAACTGCAAAACATAGTTTTGATGCCAAATACAAAGAGCAATTGTTTGCACATTACGCCCCACAGATGGAAGCGGAATGGAATGCATTAAGAAAGCCGGCTAGTGATACTAGTTTGCAAGCACAGTTAAAGTTAAGTTTAGCTGACTTGAATAAGATCAACCCTAAGAAGTTTGAAATTTATGTCTTTCCTAAACAATCCACAATGACTTTTAAAACTAACGAGAAGGGTGAAGTTACATTAGGAAAACCTACAGTAATCGAAGTTTCTACGTTAGCGAATACCAGCTGCCAATTTTTAATCAAGAGCGGATTTAAAAAATATAATCCAAAAGCTTACTTTCCAGCGGAGTTAGGCGATAAGAAAAGTCGAAATTGCGCTATCATCGAAATGACTTCGCGAACTTTGTTAACAATGAATCGTTCGTTGTTGAAAAATGGAGATGAAGTTTCTAAGCGATTATATATGGACGATGCCTTTAACGTTTACGGAATGGAAACAGACTATTACTTGTCCGAGCAAGGTGCTCTAAAATTAAAATCGATTGGTTTTAAATTTGAGGCAGGAACTCCAGTAAGTGCTGGCTTAGGTATTTTCCCTACGGATATGCCTTCGCTAAGTCGCGTGGCTTCTTCGGAGCGAGTAGCTACCAGCAAGATTTTCCGAGTAGAGTCTTTAAAGCCCGGTCAAGATCAAAACACTTACTCAAATTTCGAAACAACAGTTGATAGAGTTTCTTTTAATCAGATCAAGCGAATGAACCAAAAGTTCAAAGTACCTAACTGCGAAATGTTTCAAATGAAATATCAAGATATGTATTTATCTTCAGTTAATATGTACTGGTGCCAAGGAAAACCGTGGCCGCAAGTTGTGGAAAATAATCAATTTGTAGCTGTCACTCAGAATCTACAATAAAGGATAAAAGAATGAAATTAACTTATTTAAAACTAATGACTTCAGCATTACTTTTATTCTCTGGATTAGCAAAGGCGCAAGAGTCTTCCTTTGTAGTTAATCAAGATTTTAAAAGTTTATTCAATCAATACCGTTTTGCTCAACCGACACATGTTCCTTGGGCAGGCACATATTTTCCTTATTCTTACAATGGAACAGCTGCTGGTCTAAACGGCACAGCTATGACAAAGGATAACCCAGAGACATCGGCAATCGGTAAATACGATGTGCTGTTTAATGGTGGTAAATACATCGCTACCGATTTCGAATTAAAAAACCATAGTTGCGATGTCGTTCCTGAAAGTGAAAAAGCTAGCTGTGAAGGCTGGTGGGGTCACTGTAACGGTTGGGCGGGCGCTGCAATTAGAGAAGAAGAACCTCGTAAGACAGTTTCTTACAAAGGCGTAACTTTAGATGTAGGTCATCAAAAGGGTATCTTAACTGAGCTATGGCTGTCTACAAACAGCTTGTTCTTAGGTGATACTGATAAAGGCAAGAAAACCGGTGAATGGGTTTATGACTTAAACGATCCGGGATACAATGCTTTTTGGGACGTGACTCCAAGACAAATGTTTTTAGTATTCACGAATCAAGTGGGTGCCTTAAAAACTGGTGTTGTTATCGATCGTTTTACTGGCGATCAAGTTTGGAACCAACCGATTGTCGGCTACCGCATTTTGCCAATTGCAAAAAGCGATTTAGGTACTCAAAGTTACAACGGAAAAGTTTATCCATTTGCTCAAATCACTATGAAAATTTATTGGGCAGACGATGGTGTTTCTCCTAATCACGTCAGTGGTCCTTTTAATATTGCAGAGACTAGTGACGATCAAGGTGCTGACAATATTGGTGGGGAATACAGTCAAAGAAATTTAACTTTTAAAATGTTTTTTGATAAACCATTACAATTGGATGCTTCAGGTACCAAAGTACTGAATGATGTAAGAATCATTGGTGGTGGTATTTGGGATGCTCAGGAGAATCAAATGGATTCAGGTAGTTTAGATCAAAGTCATCCTGACTTTATCTGGTTACCAACAAGCCCTTATATCGCGAACAATGGTTATGCTAATCCATACATCAGTTGGGACAAGATTAAACAGTTAACGGCAGCGACTATTGGAAATATTACTCCTCCACCGCCGCCAGTAGTTGTTAATCCTCCAACCCCGACACCAACTCCGCCGCCAGTAGTGGTTAATCCTCCGATTGATAATACCAGTGCGACGAAGTATACTGTTTTGGTAAGCAACGAAAATATTTATGATGGTCAAGATGAAATTATTGCCGAGCGTTTGATAGCACGTATCTTCCGCCGCGCTAATTTAGAAGTCGACATCGATCGCAGCCGTATTCATTTCTTGCCAGGAAAAATTGAATTTATCTTATTGTCTGGAAACCCAGTTTCAAAACAAGACATAATCGATGCTATTGTAGACAATAGCGGAACCGTAATTAGCATCAAATAATCTTAAGCTTTAAAATTAAGATAAAAAAGAGGCCTACATGGCCTCTTTTTTATCTTTCGACTATGGCTTCGGAAGTAAAGAGATCTGTTGATTGGTGAAGTCGGAATCCTTCGGGGTCAATCAGGATCAATTTTCCGCTGGCGGTCAGTAAAAATTGTAAATCAAATGGCATGATTTGGTTTTTTGCCAAGATGTCTATCGCAAGGATAAATTCGTTAAGGGTTTCTTTTGTAACAAGAATTCCCTTTTTCTTAAGCGCCATTGTAAATGCAGCTTTAGAATCGGATTCATTGGGCTCTTTTAATGTTATATTTTTTTCGGTTACCTTTTCAACTATAAGGGCCAGGTGGCCTTCAATACGGGTGAAACCATAAAAATGGACACCCAGTTGGTACTGATTAAGCCACCTTAAAACTTCGCCCTCCTGAATTAAAGCCGATTCAAACCTG
>JAYSSX010000339.1:0-1865 GCA_043720315.1 Pseudobdellovibrionaceae bacterium
ATTGCCGAACAATTGATAGCAATGAAGGGCGCTTTTTTGCGGTTACCCATTGAATGGATTGTTTTCGCAACAACCTCTTTGCCGGTTCCACTTTCACCAGAGATCAAAATATTTGCTGAAGATTTTGCTACCCTTCGGGCTAAATCCAAAACATTTTTTATTCCCGGACTTTTACCTACGACACCTTCAAGGCTTATAGGACCCTCTTGCAACAGAACCGCGGTTTTTAAAGTCGAGTTCTCTTCTTTAACTTCATTTAGATAAAGCGCTCGCTCTACTGAGACCAGTAGCTGAGGAAAGTGAAGTGGCTTAACCACAAAGTCGTAAGCGCCAGCGCGAACGGCCTCAACAGCTACTTCTACTTTTTTATTCGCTGTAATTAAAATAATAGGAATATGACTACCCATATCTTTTAATCGCTGGGTGAACTCAATCCCCGAAATTCCTGGTAACATTAGGTCCGTTATAATGACGTCACATTCCACTTTTGCATTGGTGATGTCTTCCAAAGCTTTTTGTGCGTCATCGTACTGAAATAATTCGTAATCTCGCATCTTAAAAAAACTTGCGATGAGATCTTTTACATCCTGGTCGTCATCAATAATAAGAATTTTTGCCTTCTTAGCCATAACCACATCCTTACTTCTGTAGATTTCTGCCCTGTCTTGTATGTACCATTTTTACCCGCCTTGGAGTCGGCTGTACTCAGTTTATTCGTATGTTGAGTTAATTAAACATTACTTAAAGAGTAGATGGGGCGCTGCCGAAATCACCCTATCTACTTAATATTACTGTCTTTTTTGACAAACAAAGTTTTGACAATTACTTAACTTCAATAAAAATTATAGCAGAAGAAGACCGACCTTCGGCGCTCATAGCTCCATTTGGATTTACAACCTGGGCAGTAACTAATTTATTTTTTACTTCTGCATCTCTAGTATCTAACCATTTTTGAAATGCATTCGGCTGCTTAGCCATATTGTAAGTATTTACGTCAACAGATGGAACTTGGCCATCAACATACTTTTCAATATTTTTTGCTCGGTCATTCGCAAGATTGATTTCACGTTGTGGTAACTTACTACCTTCTGATGGGTACTCCATATCTGACCAAACGGCAACATCAACTGATTTGATCTCACCTAGTCGTCTTGCTTCAGCAAGAGCCTTTTGAATTTCAGCAGATGCTTGAGCAGATAATCCTTGTTTACCAGGCGAAAATGCTACCACAGAAACGACGCTGCGATTTAAGTCTGCGGCCGCGGCTACTTCATGTTCCATTTTCTCAGTTTTTACTTCCGTTTTTTTAGTTGTGGTGTAATTGGCACAGCCAAAAGCAAAAACTAAACTAGAGCAAACAATTGCGGATTTTAAAATTTGATTCAACATAAGCTATATTCCTCGTTATTTATGTGGTAATTAGTGTTTAAAGGTTTTTTCTTCTTCATTTGATTTTCTGAGATCGCTTTTTAGATCTTCGGTTGATTCGCGCAAATCACTTCCTACATGACTCATGATTGTGTTCAATCGGTGGGTCACATCTTCTTTTTTATGACCATATTTTTGCTGAATAAGTCCAGCAATTTCAGTCATGTTCCCTTTTGTCTCTTCCAGTTCGTTGCCAGTGATGTCTCCCCATACTCTTCTGATGGCACCTTTCACTTCTTTCCATTTACCTTGCATGATATCTTCATTCATAAGACCTCCTATTTGTTTGTATAAGAACACGTAATAAAGCAAGAGCAGTGCCGAATCTCCACAGAATAGTTTTCAGTTCATTTTTAAAGTTGGGGCAATTAAGAACAGTTAATAAAACCACGAGGAAAATTTTCACTCGACATTATCCCAACAGGGATTTTCTTCCT
>JAYSSX010000340.1:0-11777 GCA_043720315.1 Pseudobdellovibrionaceae bacterium
ATATCAGTCATATTTTTTATGTGTTGATACAATGGTTCCACAGCCTTACATTTTTTTAACATTGGAAAAACCAGTTCGTTTTAAGAAGGCCAACAAACCGCTCACTTTATTTTGTAACTCGCATTTAAAGAATCTTCATTGGAAACATTTAAAATTTGAAGACCACAAGGGTCGTTACTTAGCGCTTACAATAGTCGGAGGGCCTAAGGTTGCAACAGTAGAGTTTGTTTTGATCCCTCGGGTGTTTAACCTATTGGTCTGTGTGCAAGAAGAAGGCGAAAAGACGAAAAAAATCGCATGGAATAAACCGGCGGACCTTGCTGTTTCCACGCTGCCTGTTGTAGAGACTCCAGTGAACTTGAATGATTTGCCGCCACTATGGAGTGAATATTCCAGTTACTTTGGCGACGGTCGTGATATACGAAAAACCAGCGCTGAAATTCCCGATGAAAAAACAGACCTGGAAAAGAAGATTAATCAAGAAATTTCGAAAAGAGAAAAAGCGATTGCCAGCATTAAAAAATCGCTAGACGTGAGTGTTATTGGGGATTACCAAAAGTTAGGAGAATCCTTAGTTTTAAAAAATATTCCCGTATATTTAAAACATCTCTATAAAACCGAGTTCAGTATGTCTGAAAATAAAGATCGCGCGTTCCAAAAGGTCAAAGAATTTAAAAATAAAGTCATCGGTGCAGAAAGTCGCGTAATCGAATTAGAAAAGCAGATAGAAAAAATTAAATCGACGAGGGAATTACCTTCTGCGCGCAAAAATTCTGGCAAAAATGCGCCGAAGTCAGTTGCTGGAAAAAAAGATGACTTCGGATTTAAGGCGCGCAAGTTGGATTTGGCGGCAGAGACAGTAGTTTACATGGGGAAATCTGCCGCAGATAACTTGGCCATTCTTCGAAAGTCTCGTGCCTGGGACATTTGGTTACATCTCAAAGACTATCCCAGTGCCCATGCGGTTATTTTTAAGTCTAAAAATCAAGAACTGACTTCAGCTCAACTTAATAAAGTTTGTGAATGGTTTATTAAAGAATCTAAAACCATTAAAGACCCGAAGCCGGGTGATCGAATAGAATTTATCCTTTGTGAATGCCGATTCGTAAAGCCCATCAAAGGTGACAAGGCGGGACGGGTGAATTATCAAAATCAAAAAAATATTAATTTCCAAATTAAAAATTTTTAATTCAGTGACGGCAACCTACGTCAATCATTGATAGGCAGTTGCTTTTTTCATTTAAAGAAATAGACTTAATGTTCATTAGGGAGATCTTATGATTGAAGTGTCAGGTTTAACAAAAAGTTATGGTTCACACTTGGCTATCAATGATTTAAATTTCACAATCAATAAAGGCGAAGTGGTCGGATTTTTGGGGCCCAATGGTGCCGGTAAATCAACAACTATGAAAATCCTTACCGGATTTATGGCAGCGACTCATGGTACGGCCAAAGTTTGTGGATATGATGTTTTTGAAAGTCCAATTGAAGTTAAAAAGCGGATCGGATACCTGCCGGAAACTCCACCTGTGTATTTGGATATGTTAGTATTTGATTACTTGGAATATGTGGCCCAATTAAAGGGCGTTGAAAAATCAAAAATTAAGTCTTCGGTAAATAGAGCTATCGAGCAGACTCATTTGGGAAGTGTACAAAAGAGAATGATTCAAAATCTCTCCAAAGGATTTAAACAAAGGGTCGGAATTGCTCAGGCCTTAGTTTCTGATCCTGAAGTTCTCATTTTGGATGAACCAACAGTAGGACTTGACCCCAAACAAGTTGCAGAAATTCGCGACTTAATTAAAGAGTTAAAAGGGAAACATACTATTATTTTGTCGACCCATATTTTGCCGGAAGTTCAAAGTACATGTGAACGAATTATTATAATAAATAAAGGTCAAATTGTCGCTCAGGATACCTTGTTAAATCTTTCAAAAATTAAATCAGGTTCTCGTAAAGTTAAATTAAAAGTCCGCAATTCGAATGCAAACATCTCTGCCACACTAAAAGGAATTGCCGGGGTTTTGAGCGTAGAAAAGCAAAATGGCGGAGTCGAGTGGACTATTGATACCGAAGACAATGATGAGGTTATTGAACAGATTGCCATGCAAGTCATTCAAAGCAAATGGGGCTTGTCTGAAATAACATCGGCAAAGGCCGACTTAGAAGATATTTTCATCAAACTTACTTATGGACAGGCCGAGGTGTAAAGTGGATAAAATTTTCGCGATCTATAAAAAAGAAGTAAAAGGTTTTTTCTTTAGTCCGACTTTTTATGTCGTTGCTTTTTTTTGTTCTGCTGTGATGAGTTGGCTGTACCCCATCCAATTAAGTGATTTTCTAAGTAATTTAAAAAACCAAATGTTTCAACAGGGGATGCCTCCACAGGCATTAAATGCACATTATGCTCTTTTTATTCGGCATTTAGTAAATTGTAATTTATTACTCATTTTTATTGTTCCGGCGTTAACGATGAAGCTTTTTGCTGAAGAAAGAAAATTGAGAACTTTTGATTTGCTTTTAACTTCGCCGATTACCTCGGTACAAATTGTTGTTGGTAAATATCTTTCTGTTTTAACGGCGATTTTTGCAATTATGTTAATTGCGTTGTCTTACCCCGCAATGACGGCTTTTTTTGCGAAGATTGAATGGGTGCCATTGATGATAGCGGCGTTAGGGATTTTTTTAGTTGGTGCTGTTTATGCAGCGATGAATCTGTTTTGTTCAGCACTTACCGAAAGCGCTGTTATTGCCTACGTGATGGCTGTCATTTTAAATGTGTCAGTTTGGTTTGTTGGCGCTGGTCTTGAAGTGGTAGATAGTCCTTGGGGTAGACAGATTTTTGAACACATTTCTTTAAATTCGCATTTGGTGGGTATGGTTGAAGGAACGATTCGAACTAGCGGTTTGATCTTTTTCTTAAGTGTGGTTTTTCTTTTCTGCTTTTTATGCGAACGTGTTGTCGAATCCTTACGTTGGAGATAGTTAATGAGCAAAATCAGTAAAATTTTATTTTTATGTAGTGCTATGTGTGTTTTGTCATTTATTTTGGTTCGCGTTCTTATTGGAGCTTGGGTTCCCTTTCTTTGGATTCCTATCGGTTTATTTATTTTATTCATTGGAATCGCAATTTGGAAAGATCGTAGTTTTTACACTGACTTCTTGTCAATGAAGACCACAAAACAAGGTATGAGCATGGGGTCAGTAATATTCCTGACTTTACTATTAGTGATCGCAGTTAACTTCTTGGGTGCCAGAAAATATAAAACGTTTGATTTTTCAGCGACCAAGGTAAATACCCTTTCCGATCAGTCTATTAAAACTGTTAAAAGTTTTACTGAAGATTGTAAAGTCATTTACTTTTACAAAGAAGGAGACAAAGGAGTTGATGAAAACCGAAAGGCTTTCACTGAACTGATTAAAAAATATCAAGATCAAACTCCTTTTGTAAAGTTAGAATTTGTTGAAGTAAATGAGAGGCCAGATCTGACCGAAAAGTATGGCATTACAAAAGCGTCGGGAGTGGTTTTTGTCGATTACAAAGGTCGAACCAGTCGTATTGAAAGAATCGATGAGCAAGAGTTAACTGGTGCCTTTGTAAAGGTGACCCGGGACAAAGATAAAACGATTTATTTCACTGTAGGGCACGGCGAAAGGGACTTGGAAGATGCTACGACGTCTGAAGGATTGGGTGTATTGAAGCAACTATTGGAGGGTAATCGTTACGTGGTTAAGACCCTTCCCTTGATGCAGTCGCCGCAGATTCCAAAAGATGCGGATTTAGTGGTTATGGCCGGTCCTACCCAATCATTTATGGATTTCGAAGACAAGGCCCTGGTTGAGTTTTTAAAATCCGGTGGTTCCCTAGTTTTGGCATTAGAGGGAAAACAAAACATAGGACTGACTGAGCTTTATAAAAAGACTGGTTTGGAAATTAAAAACAACTATGTAGTGACGATAATGGATACGGCAATGGGAAAAGTACTTAATCCCAGCGCAACGGCCGTTACTGACTTCAGTGCTGGTCATCAAATCTCTCAACCTTTTGGTAAAAACCAAGCTATTATTATGCGATTGCCTGCGGCCTTACACAGCAATCCAGCCAATGAAATGTTAACTTGGGTCGACTTTCTGAAAGTTGGCGAAGCGTCTTATGGTTATGATGAAAAGGATTTTAAAAAAGAAGGCGTTAAGGGCCCTTTTGTTGTGGGAATGGTAGGAACGACTAAAGTAGCTGAAGGGCAAGAACCTAAATCGGCTGTTATGCAGGCTCGTTTTGTTGTGTTGGGCGATGCCGAAGTTATGACCAATCAGCTGCTGTATCAAAATTTAAATCGCGATTTGGCTTTAAATACGATGGCCTATCTTTCTAAAGATGAAAATTTAATTAGTATCATTCCAAAAGAAGTTGCTGTGACCCAAATGGACATTACTGAAGGTCAATGGATTATGTTTTTGTTTTTCTTCCTAATTCCAATGCCGATCTTCTTTTTAGTTACCAGCGGGGTTCTTTGGTTTAAGAGGAGACACGCTTAATGAAGTATCTTCTTGTCGCAGTACTTTTGGTCGGTGGTTATGCCATTTTTGATTATTATAATGAAGAAAAATTAGAGCAGAAGAAGTTAGAAGCGGCCACGATCATTCCCTTCAAAAAAGATCAAATTAGCGAAGTCACTTTTGTTAAAGAAGACAAAATGCTGAAGTTAGGCAAAGATAAAGACAGTTGGAAAATATTGTCTCCAGTTGTTGATGAAGCCAATCCAGAAGATGTTGAAGGGTTTTTGGAAGAAATATTAAATGAAAAAAATATTCAGATTTTATCTGAATATCGCGCCAAAGATCTTGCGGTCTTTGGATTAGATAAACCCTTTGGATCTATTCAGTTAAAAACGAACAGTGGTGAAAGCAAAGCTTGGCAAGTCGGAACTAAAAAGAACTTTCAAGGAGAATGGTACGTAAAGGAAGAGGGCTCGAAATCTGTTTTTACTGCTTCTAATATGTGGCAAAACATCGTCGATAAAAAAGTGATCGAATTTAGAGATAAAAGATGGTTTAGAAATTCATTGGCCGGCGTAGAATCCATTCAGATAAAAAATTCTGCCAATAAGGAAGTCTTCACTTTAAAAAAAGACGGTCCAAACTGGGTATTTGCTGATAGTGCAAACAATGTGGACCAAAATCGCGTTCGTGAATTTTTGTCAAAACTTAATAACAATAAAGTGGATGAATATGTAGCCGAAGGCAAACCAGATTCAGTTCAGTTAAATAAGTGGGGCTTCAATAGCTCATTGTTTGCGATCACCTTGAATTTCAAAGAAGCCAAACCTTGGATTGCCGAATTCACTGAGAATAATAAAGTCGCGTTGTTAAAAACAAATGAGCCTTTTTTTATTTTAAAGGTGAATAATCAAGATTGGACGGATTTAAAAGCTCGGTCCAAGGACTCGTTTAGGGATAGATCTGAAATGTTTAGATTTGAT
The DNA here is from genome assembly GCA_043720315.1 of Pseudobdellovibrionaceae bacterium. GTDB lineage: Bacteria > Bdellovibrionota > Bdellovibrionia > Bdellovibrionales > Bdellovibrionaceae > JAYSSX01. The sequence continues at coordinate 5,481 of JAYSSX010000340.1, forward strand.
CCGAATTCGATCACAAGAATTGATTTAGATAGTCCCGTTAAGAAGGCGCATCTCAGTAAGGATAACTCCAAATGGGTTTTAATGGATGACGTTAAACAAGCTCTAAATCAGGAAAAAATTCCACAACTAATTTCTGAAATTTCTAAGTTGGAAGTAAAAAATTTTTTACCGGCTAAACCTAAAAATTTCCTTCCGCAAAAGGTCATCACTTTAAAGAATTTTAAACAGGAAACAGTTATTGAGCTGTCCGTTTCTGATGAAATGGCAAAGGTTTCTAATTACCCACAGTATTTTACTTTGGATAAGGCCTCTATCGACAAATTGCAATGGGAGCAGGTATTTTCCGAACCAACTCCTGCCTCCACGCCAAAGAAGTAAAATTTGACTACTAAAACCGAACTCTTTTTTGCTAAGATATCGGGATATGCAAAAAATTAAAATCAAGTCACCAACAAGAGTGGATTTGGCCGGAGGAACTTTAGACCTGTGGCCTCTCTATAATTTTGTCGAAGAAGCAAAAACGGTTAATGTGGCCATCGACATTTATACCGAAGTTGAAATTGAAGTCTTACCAGGATCGCAAATCCAGCTGATATCTGAAGATCTCAATAGCAAAAAAGAGTATGCCCATTTAGACGAGTGTTTAAATGATAAAAATTCAATGTTGGCTTTATTGCAAAGGCAAGTTTCGTTTTGGAAGCCAAAAGTAGGATTTAAATTAACTACGCGTTCAGGAAGCCCTGTTGGCGGAGGTTTGGGTGGCAGTAGCAGTTTAATTGTCAGTTTATTAAAAGCGTTTGCAAAATTGCAGGATTATCAGTTTTCTGATTCGCATCAGTGTGTCTATTGGGCGCATAATATCGAATCGCAAGTTTTAAATACACCAACGGGAACACAGGACTATTATCCAGCATTTAGTGGGGGTCTCAACATCCTTAATTATAATCAAAAGGAAATAACTCAAAGAGTATTGCCAATTGTCGGTTCGGAATTGGAAAAATGTTTTATGCTTGTATATACTGGCAAAGCTCATCATTCAGGTCTAAATAACTTTGAAGTATTAAAAAATGCCATTGGGAAAAATTCTGAAACGATGGATGCCCTTTTTAAATTGAAAGACATTGCAATCGAAACTGCTGAGGTTTGCGAAAACAATCAATGGCAGAAAATTCCCCAGTTGTTTCAAAAAGAATATGCACAACGAATTCGCTTGGCCCCGGCCTTTTCCAGCCCAGAAATTGAAAAATTAAAAGATCTTTCTTTGAAAGCGGGAGCTGAGGCTGTTAAAATATGTGGAGCTGGTGGTGGGGGCTGTGTCCTTTTATGGGTTCCTACCGAAAAGCGAGAAAGGGTGGCTGAGCAATGTCAGAAAAACGGATTCCAAGTTCTCAGCGCAAAACCCGTGCAACCCTTGATGTAAACTCGTCCAAAAATTCTTCCGATAAATTCATTGGCGTTTCATTGTCCGGAGGTAAGTCTGATAAGGCTTGCCTGGCTTTGGTAGAGTATTACCCCGATCAAAAAAAGATCTTTTTAAGTAAATTGATTGAAAAAATAAAGACAGAAGAAATGATTTCAGCTGATCTAAAAATTATCGAGATGATCAATCAGTTTAAAGCCGACGTTAAATACATTGCTTTTGATGTTCCCTTGTCGTTACCCACCTGTATTACTTGCCAGTTAAAATGTCCTGGTTACGAGTTATGTGGTGAAGATGAAATGAAATGGATGCGTCAACTGTATGCAAAAATTAATATGAAGAAGAAACCTAAGAAGATGTTTACGCCCTATACCCAAAGGTGCACAGAGGCCTACATCGCGCACGAACTGGAAGAATCCTTTGAGATTCATCATGCATTAGGTTCTAACAGTGCTCCGTTGACAGCACGGGCCCTGTTCTTACAAAGAAGACTAGATCATGATTGCATCGAAGTTTTTCCCAAACTGGCAGTGTGGCGATTGGGGCAAATGCTGCGAATTTCAAAAAGCCATATCAAGTTTCATCGTCATTCTAATGGTGGTGATGTTAGTCGTAGAATTTTTATTGAAGCCTTGGCAGATAAATTTAATTTGTTCATCTACGAACAGGACAAAAAATCCATGATCGAAAACAATCATGCTTTCGAAGCCTTTATTTGCGCTTTTGTAGGATATTTGAAGGATCAAGGCAAAAATGAAAAACGTCCCGCTGGTTTCCCTAAAAAACAGGTTTGGATTGAATTTCCTACTGGACTGAAGACCTAAGAAATCCTAAAAATTTGAATAAAGTCAGTTACCGGCCCACAATGGATTATGCGTTTCATTTTTGCATTTATTATCGTTTTAATTCCCTTATTTTCGTTTGCCGAATACGAGGTAACTCTTTTAAGACGAGCTGTCGTTTTTCCCGTTGCCGAGATCGCACAAAATCAGCAAGAAGATGCTTGGTGGCAAATGCGGGAGGCCCTTACCAAAGATCAAAAGTTACTTGTGGCTAGTCGCCGATTTATGATTAATAGGGGGGTTTTTCAACCCCGAAAAAACTTAAAACCTGCTGACGTTATTATTTTAGGAAAAATTTTGGATGCGCAAATTTTGATTACGTCTTATTTAGAAGATCGTGTTCTAAAAATGTACGCTTATGAAGGTGAAAGTGGCTACACCTTATGGGCTCACGAAGTTAATTTACACCCAGTAATTCCCATTCAAGACCAAATTGTTAAGGCCAGCAACAATCTTATTGGCGAATTTATGGCGGCATTTCCCTATCAAGGTTTTGTTCAGACCAATGAAAAATTATCTCAAACTACCTTTGAAAAGGATGGCCAACATTTTGCCTGGGTGTTTGCAGGAACTTCTAATCAAATTCAAGTCGGCGATTTAGGTCAATGGATCAATGTCACCACGGACAGTAAAGATTCTGTTTTAAATGACTCGCTGAAGGTTACCGTTGTGGCAGAAGGAGAAGTGGTCGAAATCAAAGACCAAATGATTCTTCTGAAGATGAATAAACTGACTAAAGTGAGCGATTTTCAAGAGGGCAGCTTAGTAAGGTTTCCTAAGGAAATAGCTCGCTTCAGAGAATTGATTCAAAATGAAGATAAAATTTCTTCGCTTGGAAATGAAGTGCTTTCATCCGAAATGCGGGATGCTGCGGATTTACAAACAGGTCATCAAAAGACCGCAGTTACAATGGCGTTCATTTTCAATATCGCTGCTTTTATCTTGATGGCCTTTTAATCCATATGGCGAGTAGACTCATTTTTCTAAATTTTAGGTAGGGGACGGAATAATTCTTTTAGTTCTGGAACCTGCATAGGATTCGAACCATAGGTTGAGATCCAAGTCTCTGGTGTTTCCATACACATAAATATTTTCCACTTTGGATTATTAGATTTGAATTGTTGAACAACCGTTTGAAACATTTCCTGCCTTAGGTTTTGATCGTAACGGAGTTTTGCGCCTTCACCCTGAAACATTTCTGCTCGGGTAATCAAACTGTCCATACCAAATCGTTCTTTCATGATATGGCGTTGTTCGGGCTGAAATCGGAGGGCACCTACTGATATGACTTGAACCTGATCAACCGTAAAATTTGCGCAAATCTGATTAACTAGGTCCAGGTAGTTCAATTTCCAGTCTTTATGGTAAATCATGGGGTCGATATGGAAAGCAATCGGATAGCCCTTATCCACGCACTTTTTAGCGGCTTGAATTCTTTGCTCGAAAGAAGCCGTTCCGTGTTCTTCCCTAGAAATAACAAATTGTGGATTGATCGACCAACTGACGGTGACGTTACCCGAGTGGTCTGAATGCAGAAACTGATCAACTTGGTCTGATTTTGTTTTAAATTCCAAAGTCCATTTTGGATACGACTTAAAAAATTCGATCAATTGCACTGAATAAAGACTAATCAAATCCAAACTCAAACTATCAGTGATTTCCCCAGTCCCCACGCGAAAGGGAAGTTGATAAAATTTATCGGCCATTTCCTTCAATTCGTTGAGGGCTTGGTCAATGTTGGAATAAAGCACAGTGGTAAGTTGGGTCAGATAACTTTGCAAATAACAATAACTACAATTCATATTACATTGGCTACCCAAATTTAGGACGTGATAGTTGCAACAGGTTAAAGTTTTTTTCTGGGTGGCCCCAGGGCAACGTTTGAAAAACTCGCCTTTAAATTTTTTGATCGTAAGAATTTTTTTACTGCGATCAAATTGTTTCGCTGTCATCGTCTGAGTTTGATTTTGGAAGGGTTCGTGGTCAGAGATTTGAATTAACTCTTTCGGATACAACGACTGCACCCGTTTGGCTAAAGGAGAGTCTAAACTTTCGCTTAAGATATAAATCTTTTCAAACGAAGGAAACATTAGTGTTTTGTCCAAATCTTTTGAGGATTTTTTTCGACTTCATCTTGCATCATTTTTAATGAGTTCATGTGCTTTTGAAGATCGCTTGGCTGACTGACAAAGAATTTAATTTCTATACCTGACTTGTCACCTACGCGTGCCCATCTTACCTGACTTGATCCACTAAAATTCAGGCTCTTTAAATTTTCTTTACGAAGTTCATCTTGTTTATGGGCTTCGGGAAAACGCAACTGCTTTAAATGATCCATCCAGCCTTCAGCATCTGTATAAGTTCCAATTAGTTCTTCTGAGGCTCGTCCCATCAGCATCAAATCAACAAAATATTCTAAAGTCGATACACCATGGTTTTTACTGGGATTTAAACTTACAAAGCGTAAATAAAATTCCCTTAAATTTAATTCGGCAGCCAGTTTTAAAGACATAGCATCCATAGGCATTATTTTTTTAGCGGAGGCCCATTTTAAAAATTCCTCTGGCTGTGCCAGCAAAGATTCGGCGACTTCAATAGTATTTTCTGACCAGTGGATTTGGTACTTAGCCAAAAGCAAGTCCATAGGAAATGGTTTTCTTTGCAGTTCCGATAGGTAAAAATTCAATTCGATTAATTCTTTTCTTAAATGGGCCGTTTCGGTAAACGAAAGTTCTGGATATAAAGAATAAAACAACTCAACGACATCGCCGTCTTGTTCCATTTCATAATTGAAACAAAGTTCCTGATTAAAACCAGCAATGACGATTTTATTAATAGCCACGGCCGGGAGATTTTTTGGCCAATGATTGAGCGGGGAAAAATCGAGGATTCTGTCGCATTGCGAAATTGACCATAATTGCGGAGTGTTTTTCATGGTTTTTTACTAACACCAGCTTTGGATAATGGCAAGACAGCTATTTTTTTGTAGGATAATTTTATGGCAGATTGGCGAGACCGAAGTCAAATTTCAGATGACGTCGTTTACTTTAGATATAGTCCCGATGGTTTTGAAAAAAACTGCGACGAAGTTTACGTTTGGGATTTGGATAAAACATATTTAGATACGGCCATTGAAACCTTTTCTCAGCTAATGGTGACAGTTATGGAAAGGGCCTTCTACAAAAAGAATGTCCCTGGTACAAAAACTTTGATTCAGGCGCTATCAGCCAAGTGGTCGAATAAAAGTGGTCATCAACGATTTCCTGTTTTTTTTATTACGGCATCGCCACCTCAAATGGAAATTCGGATCTCTGAAAAATTTTCTATCGATAAAATCATTCCTTTGGGATGTTTTTATAAAGACAACTTGAGAAATTTAACTCCTAAACGATTTTGGCGTTTACGAAAACAAGTCGGTTATAAACTACAAGCCCTGATGCAATTGCGAGTAAAACTAAAAGAAAATGTCAAACAGGTTGTCTGGGGTGACGATAGTGAGTCCGATGCCATTATTTATAATTTATACTCTGACATTTGTTCAAGACGTTTAGGTACAAATGATATTCGCAATATATTAAAATTTTATTCGGTTACCGCCGAACAGATCGATACGATTTTGTTATTACAAAGTCAGTGCCCTGAAAATGATCCTATCGACAAAATTTATATTAATTTGGCTGCAGACACTGATCCTGATTATTACTTAAAATTTGGCCGAAGAACCGTTGCGACCTATAATACTTTTCAAGTGGTCTGCGATTTGTTTCAACAAGATCGATTAGGTTATGATGAAATCTTTTTGATCGCCGATGATATGTTAAAAAATTACGGCTTTACCATTGAAGAGTTAATGCGTAGTTTTGATGATTTGGTTCGTCGCCACATATTAGGCGAAATCACTGTTTTAAAACTGGTCACTTTTTTCCAAGCCAAAGGAATCTTTTTTTCAGGTTATAAAACCAGCGTTGAGCCGGCTAAGGAACTGTTGGATGTTTCTGGCAGGGTTGATGTTGAAGGGCATTTCGAGCCATGGGT
>JAYSSX010000341.1:0-7834 GCA_043720315.1 Pseudobdellovibrionaceae bacterium
AGCTGAAGGGCTTTGTCAGAATAAAGATAAGCATTTTTAAAATTGCGTTCGTACGAAAAAATTTCTGACTTAAAATAATATAATACGGGAGCTGATGCAAAGTCCGGTCTATTTAATGCCAGATCTAACATTCCCTTTGCTTCATTAGCTTTTCCGAATACAATCAGTCGACTAATTTCACAGTACAAGCCATTGATCCCAATAGGATCGATGGCTTTGGTATATTTCACAAGCGTATTAAAACTATCGATGTCTTTGGGGTCTTGTTTAACATAGGGCCACAGTTCCTTATAAACCAGGCATAACATTCCTTTTAGGTCGGCATTTTTTGGATCGCCTTCAATTAGCGTAACTAATTTTTTTTCCGACTCAACTAGATTTTGTTGTTCGTCCAGTAAGAACAAAGCAACCGCAGCCTGAAAGCCTTTTTTAATATCCTGTTGAGCCATTGTTTGATCTAGTGTCACCTTAGGCAAAATCAAATTTGGTTTCCCAGTCAAACTTTTTGGTCCTTGATAGAATAAAGAAATCAAAAATATAATGGCCGCCAAACCCACAAATAGAAGTGGAACCTTTCTTTTAGCTTTGATTGCTAAATTTTCTACTTGTTCCATATCATTCAAGTCGATGATTTTTTGGCCCGGCAAAGCTTCGCCATAATTAATACGAAAAGCCTCAGACCCTGTTGATTGAGTTTCGGTTTTCTTGCTGGCCGTTGAATTTACCGCCGATTGTGGAACAGAGGAATCTGTTGAATGGGCGCCAGAATCCTTCACTTGCTGTTTGGTAAAGTCAGCCATGCTTTGGTTTTTTTTCAACCGTTCAGTTTGAGCCAACCGCTCACGTGTGATTTTATGCTTTTTTTCGATATCTGTATTATTGACCGCAGATTCTAGAACTTCTAATAGCTTGTCATAGAATTGTTGCCGTTTAGAAATGGGCATCCAGATTCCATCGGGATGTTTACGTATTTGTTCGGTTCCATCGAGGTTCCCATCAGTTATCAACGCTAAAACGGATTCGGTAGTAAGAGGTCCCAGTTGTTCACCTTTAGATGTCTTTAACATCCATAAAACTGAACTTTTTTGGGTATTCTCTGATGCCATAGACTATTGATTATACTAGGAATTTTTTGCTTTAAATAACCTTTAATTTAAGCTTGGACTAAAGACCAATATAAAGCAGGATCTTCATTAAATTCATACACCATTAAATTAGAACTTCAAATACTTACTAGCGATAAACTTTAAAAAAGGATCCTCAGCTGTCACTTTTGCAACTTCTGGCTTGGACAGGTAGTTCGTAATTTCTTTCCTATCCTTTAATTTTAGCGTTTTATTTAAAATCATGTATAGATAGCGGTATCTTCTATATCTCCAATGCAACTTATCGGTAGCAACTAGTTTTTTATCCATCGCTTTCCAATAGTTAATACAATCCATAGAGATTGAATTTACAGCAACGAAGGTGCTCAGACAATAAAACGAGTTAATCTCCAATAACTTTAAATCCTCAAAGTTATGATAAGATTTAGATATTTTTTCAACCTCTTTCCAATCATTGCCATTAGCATAGGCTTCAAGCAAAAATCTCTTATCATTCCTAAGGATGGTTTCTCCCTGTTCAGCCCTGTTACTTTCTAAGTAATTATTAAACTTTGCTAAATCTTCTTTTTGATTAGATTTTAAGTATTGCAACTGTAGCCTTTTCAGATCTACATACCTGGCAAACGCTGGCGGCCGGTTTGGAACAAAATTTTTCAAATACGTAAGTCTTTTTTCCATGCTCACCAAGTCTTTAGTAAAAATATCGTACTGAATAAGATAGGATTGTTTCTGACTATCGCTTCTTGTAAATGCTTTATTCCTAGTTAAGGCAAGAAATTTTGACTCATCCTTAATATCAGCAAGAATTACAAACTGGGATTTTTCGATATTAGAAATACTCTCTTGATTTCCAGGATCATAAGTTAAAAAATAAGACTGAGTCTGTTCATAGCAAGAGATACTTTCGCTAACCATACCCACTTCTTCGAACAGTTCGCAAGGGCGAAGGAGAAAAGTGTCGTAGTTAAATTTCCAAGCTTCCTTCGGAATTGCGTCACGATAATTTCTAATGAAATTTGCAAATTCAAATACCGATAAGACATCTTTTATCTTTAGTCTCAGCAAGCTCACCTTAAAAGGGCCTTTAAAAGCAATCTTGCTTTTAGTGATAACCTTCACAAAGTTTAACCAGGCCATTTTGGTTTCTGCTTTAAATTTATCATCAGCAAATACACTGGCCATTGAAAGGTTGTGCAACGCTAAAGAAAGAGCACCCAATTCATCGCCATAAATTTTTTCATTTTCCAACGTCAATTTTAGTTGAGTTCTTATCCTCGACAGTAACTCTGGACTATTTTTTTTAAGTTTAGCAATAGAATCACTTTTTTTACCAAACTCCAGATTGTATTTTGCCATTTCTTCGGCCAAAAGAAAGCGCTTGGATGTATCCAATGGCTTACAGAAAACTAATGAACTACTAATAGAAATAAGGATGAAAATAAGTCGCGCCACAATGATACCATAGCAATTTTTAATACAAATGGACACCAGTGAAGCTGTGGTGCGCAATATCAACCCTTCTTAAGAGGACTTTAAGGCAATTTTTTAACACTTCTTCTTCCCGTCGGCCTCCTTAGTTTGTTTTCTACTCGCAAACGAATGTACCTTGGTCTGTACTCGAAAGCTAAAATCAACGGCCAATTTGAAATTTATATTTTTTTCCTGCGATTAAGATAAAATGAGGAAAGTGAATTCAAAATTTCAAAACCTAACTCAAAAGATAGAGCCTTATTATTATGCGATTCTACTTTTAAACTCGACCCATTTGGTATTTACGGTGTCCTTAGCAATGGGCCTCAGGCTTTTGCAACCAAAACTTGCCGTGCTTCAGTTGTCTCGATTAGAACTTCACCATGCATGGCTTACTTATGCCTCTTATGTCCCATTAATTTTTATGAAAGCCTCGTAGATGCAGCAAACGACTGCTTTAAATCGAACTTCGCTACTTGTACTTTTACAGATTATTCTGGGAAGCTTACTCATTTATTTAGCTGGTTTTAAACAATTTTCTTTCTGTATTCTACTCATCAATATTTTATTCATCCCATTTTATAAATATCGAAATTATTTCCTAAGTGCTCTTCCACCTCTATCGATTACATTTACTTTCAATTTGTTTAATGAAGGACTAACAAGGACGGCCCCACTGTATATTGCGGTGATTTTGAGTTACTTAATTAGCTTATTTATCTATCATCAATTGTTGCAAAGAAAAGTGAAAAGGCCTGTCCTAATTACCATTTGTGCCATATTTACTTTGTCGATTGCTTTACGCCTAAGCGATAACATTATAATTAAATCAATATTTTATGATTTGTTAATTATTGCGGCCTATAACTCTTTGCAATTTATTCGGGAAGTGGACACATTTAAACAAAAATTAGCCTGGAGAGATGCCATTTTCTCGTTTTGTGCATTTTGGAATGGTCCGGTTTTTTTAAATCTAACCGTTGCCGAGCTGAAAAGTAAGGAAAATAGTAACTTATCTGATTTCCTACAGACTCACTTAAAAGCGATCAAATCTTTAGTAATTATAATTCCTATCTTTGCCTTTAAAAATTATCTTACCTTGAGTCTTTACAATAATGGTTTCTATATTCCCGGCTCAGCAAATATTTCTTCGCTATTTGTACATCAGACTTTAATCGGAACAATTGATAAAATGTTTGACGTTGGTTTTCCAATATTTGGCCAATGGGTCTTTGTTTTTTCTATTTTCGCTGGCGGAATGGTTCTTATTTTTAATTTGATCTTTGTCTACACACTTAGCATTACCATAGCGCAAATGTTAGGTTTCGATGTACCTAATCCTTATACTCACTTCACGAATTTTCAAACCATCCGCGGACTATTTTCCAAGTTATATCACTACTACAACAAAAATCTGATTGACATTTTTTACCCGCGATTCCGATCTTATACCCGGAAAACATCTATTAAAGTCGGTAAAATTTCGCTATTGTTTGTATCCTTGCTAGTAGGCGGCTTCTATTGGCATTTACTAAATGATATTGTTTGGCACACCTATGAGCTCGGAATTCTTGAACTGCTAAGAAAGAATTTTCTCTCTATCCCGTTTTTTGTACTTGTTGCTTTGTCTGCAATTGCTGAAGGAAAAAATCAAAATAAAGATAAAGATTTGCAAAGCCGTTGGGCCATTTATCTTAAAAGAATTTTACTACTTTTCTATTTTAGTGTAATCTTCTTTTGCAACCGATACACTAAGTTCGATGGGCATAATTGGGCGACTCTTGTTGATGTCCTGAAAAAAGCTTTTTTCTTAGATTTTTAATAACTAGAGGTCTTTTTGTTAAGTACAGCTTCAATCGAAATTAAGCACATTTCCGCGGCTGTTCCCAAAAACTGCATCCAACTGGATAGTTTTGTAGGACAGTGGGACTGGAAATATTTAGAACGGGCAAAGGCACTTACTGGAATTAGTAAATTTCATCGCGCAACTGGTGATTTGACCGGGGCAGATCTCTGCGTGCATGCTACAAATTTGCTTTTTGAAAAGGCCCAAACTAGTCCTGCAGAAATCGATGCCCTAATATTTGTTAGTTCCACTTTTGATTACTCTCAGTGTCCAACTGGTCCCTCCATCGCCAGCCAAATTGGCCTCAAAAAGCAAGCTATAGTTATTGACCTTCATTCTGGATGCAGCGGATATGTTTACGGACTATTAAATGCTGCACTTCTTTTGCAAAGCAAAGGAATTAAGAAATGTCTTTTATTGAATGGCGAGACTATTTCAAAATTTTTGGATCCCGCAGACAGTTCAACACAACTCATTTTTAGTGACGCCGGGACTTCTTCATTGATAGAGCTTTCGCAGAATCAAGAACGAAATTCGCGATTTATTCTAGGCAGCAACGGTAACAGTAGCCAAATCATTTTTCGAGAAGAGGGTGGCGCTAAGCGAACTGTCGATGCCGACCCTTACCTTAGAATGAATGGCATGGATATTTTAGGGCTGTCTTCGAAGGTTGTCCCTGATCTCATTTCTGAACTGCTAGCAGCAGAAGATTTAACGATTGAAGAAATCGACGGATTTATTTTTCACCAAGCCAGTTTAAAGATACTCGAGCTTCTAAGCGCAAATTTGAAATTGCCGAAGGAAAAGGTGCATTCTACTTTGGCAAAATATGGCAATTCTGGAGGTCCGTCTCTGCCCATTACGTTACTTGATTATAAATTAAAATCGAATATAAATGCAGCTTCAAAAAATACAGTCTTGTGCGCTTTCGGCGTAGGACTTTCCTGGGGGGCCGTAAATTTAGATTGTTCGCAAACGATAGCTTACCCAATGTTATTTGTTTAATTAACGTTTCACCCAATCTAATTTTGCTAAATTACAAAATTCTTCCGATAGTTGTCCATCTATTCGCAATGTATAACTGTGGTGTGGACCCGGTTCAGATCCATGAAGTTTTCGACCATTAAATATTGCGCATTTCGAATCTATATAATCTTTTTCGCCTGATTCTTCGAGCATAAAAAATTTTTTGCTGTTAAATGGATTGAACCATAGATAATGATTCTTTCCGTTATAACAGGTATTTTCTCGATCAAAGTGAACATCGCTGGGTAAGTGATGGTAGCTTACGAAGAACAAAATTCTCCCAATCTCAGTAAATGGCAAAGACTTTATAAATGCTAATGTCTTTGGAAAAAACTTATGATTGGTATGCCAATCGCATTTCCTTTCTTGGAAAATAGCTTCAGGCTCCGAATAATAATTCTTTTGCGGGTACCTAATACGGACATATTCGCCTTCGCAATAACTTTGCTTGTAGAATAATAGGAAACGCTTCTTTTGCTCGTGGCTAAGGCTTTTGTAATAAATTAATTCTTCTTTATTTAGTAATGATCTATGCTCATTTAAAATTTCGGAAACTCGGTCACCTTCTCTCAATTTGTATGGTATTAATTTTTCAATTTGATTTTCAGCTTCGTAATGTGGAATTGGTCTGGAGGCCAAATTAACTTCTGATTTTGAAAGCCCGTAACAAATTTCTAAATGACATTCTTCCAACTTTGAAGTTTCAATAAACGAATCTAACGGTATATAATTCTGCATTGACGATGCTCCTATAAGGATTTCATTTAATTAACAGCGAATTGTCAAACGCAAGGCGTCTCTATCTAACTTTTAATTTCAACTTCCTTTTGTATTTGAAAAGGATTCAGCTAAAATGCACCGAGGGTTAAGATTTGAAGCGCGTAATTTTTTTATCAGATAATACTTCTTTTAGTAAAATGGGAGGCCAACGTTATATTGGCCCCTATGCTGTCGCGTTTGCTTTGGAAAGCCAAGGAATTGAAACTGTTGTAGTTGATTACATTAGTCTAAAAGAAAATTTATTAGACTATCTTCGAAATCTTATCACCAAAGATACGGTGGCAATTGGAATTTCTTCAACCTTTATGACTCCAACGTTTACCAGAAGTGAATGGCATGATTTCAATTCATTGACAATCCAATTAGAACGCTACTCATCGTCGCCTCTCCTCTACCGGCAAATGAGTCGATTTTCCGACTGGCTAAATGCGCTAAGGGACATTCTAATTTCCAAATCTGCAAATGGTAAAATTATAGTTGGCGGTGCAAAAACTCAGTTTTTGTTAAATTTTAGTTCTTCGGATCTAAAAGCCATAGATTACTTTATTTGGGGTGCGGCCGATACGGTCATCGTTGATGTTATCAATCAGCTTAGCCAAAATACAGAACCAAAATTCCTTGAAGTAAACGGTCACAAGGTAATCGATACGTTAAATTTTTATCTGGCGAAAAAAAGTTGCCCACCTTTTAAATGGAAAGACAATTGGGCTGTCCAGAAACACGAAGCCCTGCCTATCGAAATCAGTCGTGGTTGCATTTTTAATTGTAAATTCTGCCACTACGATAAAAAGGAAAGTTTCCGAAAAGATTTAAATACTTTACGAACAGAAATCTTGGATAATTATGAACGGTTCGGCGTTACTAATTACCATTTTTGCGACGACTGCTTTAATGATGGGCGGCAAAAAGTTGAAGATGTTTGCAGAATGATCATGGAATTGCCGTTCAAAATAGAATGGATATCCTACGGAAGATTTGATGTTGCGGTAAAGTTTCCACATACGGTAGAGCTCATGATCAAATCTGGCGCCAAGGGAATTCATTGGGGCGTGGAATCCCTGAATGCTAAGGTAGCGCTAAATGCTGGCAAAGGAACTCCTCCGGATAAAGTCAAAAAATTTCTATTGGATTTCAAAAAGAATTACGGAGACCAATGTTATTCACATGGTTCCTTCATAATGGGCCTACCGGGTGAAACCGCAGAGAGCCAAATCGAAACTATAGATTGGGTTGTCGACAATCCCAGCCTTGATTTTATTACAGTTGGTCCTCTTAAAATTTTCCCTTATAAAAATAGTTTTGATGGGCAAGCTATGGATTTTTCTGATTACTCTCGAACGCCCGAAAAATTTGGCTTTAGTAAAATCACGTTCGATCCTCCTAATTGGGAACACAGCACCATGAATAGGACTCAGGCTATAGAATTTGCTGAAATCTTCAATCGACGCTGGCGTGAATCAAGTGCGAAACGAAGAGGCGCCATTAACACTTTATGGAACTACCCTCACATCAGAAGTTTAGGTTATAATCATAATGAAATTGACGAACTTTATTTTAATATCGAAAGGTCGAATTTCTTTTATAAAGACTCAGCAAAAAGATTTTC
>JAYSSX010000342.1:0-5102 GCA_043720315.1 Pseudobdellovibrionaceae bacterium
CTTTCTTGGCGCTCAATTCGTGCTTCAATAAGTTGTATGCGATCGTTTTCCAATTGTTTCTTTTCAGTAATGTCTTCGGAAATGCCGACCAGGTACTTAGGTTGCCCGTCCTGATCTAAAATTGGAATTTTCTTGGTGTGAAGCAGCTTTTTTCCGCTATGAGCTGTTTCAATCGTTTCTTCGGGAATATCCAAGGTCACTTTACCAGCTAAAACTTCTTTATCTTTTTCTTGAAAATGCCTGGCCTGATCGGCGGGGAAGAAATCATAATCATTTTTACCCAACAGCGCCTCACGAGAAAGTCCCAACAGTTCTTCGCCGGCTTTATTAAATCTAAGAAACTTAAGGTCTTTAGCATCTTTTACGAAGATCATGTTCGGGATATTTTCCAAAATCAAATCAGCAAAATGGAAAGTTTCCTGTAATTGCTTAGTTCGTTCTAAGATTCTACCTTCTAATTCGGAATTGAGATCTTTCAGACGGCCCTCAAAACCTTTTCGGTCAGTAATATTTAAGGTGATGCCTGTGAGCCTTTCGGGTAGGCCATTGCCGCCCAGAAAAATTCGGCCCTTAGCATTGACCCAGATCATTTCCCCGTTTGGTTTTACAACTCGGTATTCAATGTCATAGGGTTTTTTATCGAAAGTTGATTGATTGATTTCATTCCAGACTCTATCTCGATCATCTTTGTGAATCATCAACAAACACTCATCCAAGGTCGCACCGAACTTTGAAGAATCAATCCCCCAGTCTTTCATCAATGTAGGACTCAGTTCAGTGTGGCCAGTTTTTGCATTCCAGTCCCAAAATCCAATATTACCTGCTGTCAAAGCCAAATTAAGACGCTCTTCGCTTTCGATACGTTTTATATTAAGAGATTGCCTTTCCAAAATAAGTGCCGCTGTTTTCGCTGCTATTTCTACAACCTTGATTTCACTTTCGGAAGCAGACCTAACGACTTTTGCATAAATAGCAAAAGTACCCAGCAAACTACCTGAAGAACTTAAAATCGGGAAGGACCAACACGATTTCAATCCGAACTTCAAAGCCAAATCTTTATGGTTTTTCCAAAGAGGACTTGTTTCAATTTCATAAACGATTTCAGGTTTTTTATTGAAAGCTGCAGTTCCACACGATCCCACCAGTGGTCCGATCTTAATGCCGTTGATTGCTTCGTTGAACTCATGAGGAAGCCCTGCTGCCGCTCCTGTAAGGAGATGTTCGCCGCTTGCATCAACTAAAAGAATCGAAGCTATAGCTTCACGGCCCAACTGCATTTCGACGGTTTGAGTTAAAAACAGGAGGACTTCGGACTGATCCTTACCACTTAGTGCTACTTCTAACACATTTTTTTGAAAGGTCAGTCCTGCGCTTTTTTCTTCCAAAGCTAACTTGGCTTGCTCTAACTCTTTTCTAGCCTGAACTTTTTCAGTGACGTCGAAAGTCTGACTTACCAATCCGTAAACTTTGCCATTCATATCGCGAAGCGGTTGATAGTTAATATCTACGTAAACGGTCCTGCTGTTTTTATCGTTATCTATACTGACAGCAACTTCTTTAGCACTATAACCAATACCCGTTTCATACACTTGTTTAAAAAGACCTAGAAACTCAGGAAGATTTTTTCCTTTATAAACGTCGCGAACGGATTTTCCAATAATTGAAGAGTTATATCCGGTAAATTCGTAAAACTTTTTGTTGGCTTTTTCGTAAACGAAATCGGGGCCAACTAAAACGGCTAACGTCGATGGGGCTTCACTGAAAATTTGATCTAATTTTTTTTCGGAAGCTTCAGTGACAAAATGGGAAACTTTTCTTTCGTGGATATCGGTAATAGTCCCCATCCAAGATTGAACTTGTCCCTGAATGTCCATCTTAGGAACTGAAATCCCCAGATGCCAGCGGTAAATACCGTCGAATCTTCGCAGTCGATATTCGCAGTTCCATTTAGTTCTTGAAGATTTCGCTAAAGCCCACGTTTGTCCAACCTCAGATAAATCATCTGGGTGAATTGAATCGACCCAAGAAATTGACCTTAAATCACTACTGTCATGTCCTGTGAACTCGAACCAACGTGAGTTTAAATGAAGAATTTTTCCATCGTCATCAGCGATAAATACTATTGTAGGAACCGATTCAGATAACATTCTGAACTTTTCTTCGTCGCTGATCTCTTCGGATTTGTTAACTAGGTCTCTAGAACCGTTCATTTGGCCTGCTTTTCCAGTGCTGCAATCTACTGTCGAAGCCTATAATATGCAAAAACTAATTAACGATAAATACCACCCGCCAGCGATTGCAGTCCTCTTTTACAAAATGATTGGGTCATTTTTCCCAGGTGGCGTGTAAAATTTAACCAGGCGACTATGGAAAAGGTAAGACTGATTGTAGGCTAATGCGAAGGTCACCGAAGTAATCGGCATAAACGGGAACTTGGAGCGGATAAAGCGTGCCAGTATTTATTTCACTTAACATCAAACTCTTTTCAGGATCGGCAACCGTAGCAACCAAAACAAGTTGGTAAGTTCCTTTTTCTAATTCACTAATATCATAAGCCATTTTGCGACACCTAAAAATGCCACAACTGTCTTCTTCGCCCTCTTGAACTATTTTAATCTTTCTCAAGCTTTTCGTCGAATCATAGACGGATAGTTTTGGAAATACGACACCGACTTTTGCAAAACTGGCCTTATGCAGCCACGACCAAACAACTAAAAACTTTCCTGAATTTTCATTTACAAATCTTACCGTTGCTGCCGGGGCAGGCCCCTGTTCTGTTTTTAGCAGAGGACTATTTTTAGAAAAAGAGAAATCGACTTGACCCTCTTGCAAAGTCATTCGCGGCGGGCGTTTTTCTAGTAATTGAAATTCAGATTCCAAAATTTGATCAGCAGGCACTTGATGGATATAATTGTAATTTTCTTGTGGCATTGTCCCGCATGCAGAAAGAAATAATAAACCAAACATGAAAATCATTTTTTTTATGTTGGTCATTTATTTCCTCAAGCATGCTCAACGGCCGGAAAAGTTCAAAACCTATTTCTTGCTTGCTTTCGCCAGCAGGCGAAGAATTTCTAAATATAGCCAAACCAAAGTTAGCAATAATGCAAAACTGCAATACCATTCCATAAACTTCGGTGCTTGGCGATTATACATTTGCTCGATAAGATCAAAATCCAATAGCAAGTTAAACGCAGCTATCCCTATGACCACCACCGAAAAAGCAATTCCTGCTCCACTGGATTCATGAATCATCGGAACTCCAGCACTACCAAACAAATTCATTACCATGCTAACAAGATAAGTGATGGCAATGGCCGCTGTCGCCGCCAACATCACCGTTTTAAATTTTTCAGTGACTCTAATTATGCGGAATCGATACATCACCAACATCACGGCTAAACAACCCAATGTCCCAACTAAAGCATTTGTGACAATACCAGGATATCTTGCTGCATAGGTCACTGATAGCGAGCCTAAAAACAAACCTTCCAACAATGCATATGGCTGAGAAAGAAAGGCTGCTCTTTGCGGTTTAAATATAATGCAAAAAGACAAAATGGCAGCGGCTATAACTGAACCAATCAAAATGCCACCCGATTGTAAGTTCCAACCGACACAGGCCCCTAAAATGGTAAGTAGTATTAAAAAACCCGATTTATTTACAGTTCCCTCAATGGTCATTGTTCCCACATCAGTAACTTCACCTATTCGGGTCCAGGTTTTTTGACTAAAAGCCGGATTTGACATTGCAATCTCCTTGTTGTGATCTAATGATAGCAAAATTAAACCTTAAAGAAAACACTAAAAATTGGTACTATCTGAGCTGGAGCACGGATGACCCTGACTGAATTTTTAAAGCGCTATACTCCAATTACTCGATCTTTGAAAAATTTGATCTTGGATTATCAACAAAATTTACCTAAAGAAAAATTCAAAGATCTCCTGAAGTTTGTCGCTAACATCATTGAAAATACAAAAGAAAATCTTGAAAAAATACCAGACAGCAGAGCTCGCGCAGAAATCTTCCATCAGTGGGTAGACGCCGAAGTCGAGCGCGCAAGTCACACTCCTGTTTCCTGCAAAAAAGGCTGTGCTACCTGCTGTCATTATGAAGTTGAAATTACTAATGAAGAGGCGCTGTTGTTAGCCGATCTAGTTCAACAAGGACATAAAATTGATTCCAAGCGCCTGCGGGCACAGGCAGGAAAAAGCCGCCAAGACTCCACATGGAAGCAAGGCGCTTTTATAGAAAATCGTTGTGTGTTTTTAGGTGATGATATGAGCTGCAGTATTTACCTGAGTCGACCAACCACTTGCCGTCGTATGGCCGTTACAACCCCTGCCGAACACTGCGCAGACTTCAGCAAAACTCCAACTGCTCGAGAACTGCCGCAGGTAGATATTATGTTAAGCGCGATGATGTCCAATAAGAAAACTAAATATGGAAATTTGGCGAAAATGCTCAGTGCCGAACTGGAACAACGCGCACAAAACGGCGAAATGCAATGGCCTTAACTGCAAGTCATTTAGAAGCTTTTTATGCTGTTTCTCAGACGCTTAACTTTACTAGAGCAGCAGCTAATCTGCGCCTCACTCAATCTGCGCTTTCACAAAGGATAATCAACCTAGAAGAAGAATTAGGTACAGCCTTGTTTATTCGGGATCGTGCTGGCTTGAAACTGACCGAAACCGCTTTCAATTTAGTTCGATACTGCCAAATGAAAGATCATTTGGAAAACGAGTTTGTTTCGGGCCTGAAAAATGAAAACTCTAAAGAGCTAAGCGGTCTAGTCAGGATTGGAGGATTTTCGTCAGTAACCGCCTCTGTCCTGGTCCCTATCGTTGCGGAATTGATTAAAGAACATCCTCGGATTAAGCTGCAGATTATGACTTCCGAAGTTCATGACCTGTTTGACCTACTAAAGCGCGGCGAAATTGATTATATGATTTTGGATGACCGATTAGATAGGCAAGAATTAGAAAGAATCCATCTGGGTAAAGAGAAAAATTTTTTAGCCAAAGCAAAAAACGCTTCTGTGGGCGAAGTATACCTGGATCATGACGAAAAAGACGAAACCACTTATCAGTATTTAAAATTA